>JAKSDE010000116.1 GCA_022360235.1 Cytophagales bacterium | reverse complement strand
GGTAACTTTTTATGCCCTTCCTGGAGGTGCTGACGCATCAAGGGTAGATTGTATTCTAGTTGCCTGAGCGGTACGTATGCTTCTTGTTGGGAGAAGTGTTCGGTGACTAGGTAGATATAGCCCCGTTGCTTATCCATGAGCGCCGAATAGATTAGATCGCTATGCGTCTGCCTTCCTGCCCTGGAAACAAAGCTTTTATTGGTCAACCTGAGTGTACTCAGATCAATACGTGCGAGGGTTTGTTTGGGTAGCCTACTACTCAGGAAGTCTATCATGACTTGCTTATGACTAAAAGCGGCCTTAAACAGGGAATTGTGAGGTTGATGAATCTCTATATTCATGGTCGAAAACAGTCAATGGCGACCTCTTGACGACTTAATAACTCTTTGCCATAAGCGTCATGCGCCTGGTTAATTTTATGCTCGTTTTTATCTTTCATGGGCCATAGTTTGAAACCCCTAATTTAAGAAAATAATTTTATAATGGGCCTTAAAATTTGAGTTCCGGGTTCCCCCTTGATAGATTCAAAGGACCTGGAAAAAGTAGGCTAGATTGCTATAGAGCTGAAATAGAAGCCTTATTAGCCCATGGTTCTACCAAAAAGTTGGTGGCTAAACGATAGGGTACTACCTGCCAAAACTTAAAGAACTGGCTGTACAAAAATCAGCTGAATATAACCGCTGAGGTATAAAAAAATAGCCCCCCCTGCGCTCTAAAGCCCGATTATTTCCATAACCGCTGCCTTTCGTTCAAATGATTCCAACGGTCTATCTAAAGTTACGCGTAGTCTTCTCCTCCCTCAGCCTCGTGAAACTTTGAAGAAAGTTCGCTAAATTTAGTGTCCCTACTTCGCTGGATAAAGTTACTAAAAACGATCAACCTGTTGCAAGCTAGGAAAGCTTAAAGCTTATAACTTTCTCTTAACATGCATGAATCAATGTGCTACGAGGTATAAAAAGAAAATATTTTGTCTAAACTCAAAATATACCGTTCTTCCGCTGGCTCAGGTAAGACGTATACACTTGTGAGGGAGTATCTTCAGTTAGCCCTTGAAAGCCCATTCAGTTTCCGGCAAATTCTTGCTGTAACCTTTACCAATCAAGCAACACAAGAAATGAAAAGCCGTATTATCACTTACTTATACGGCTTATCAAGAGGATTGCCTAGTACGATGGCCACTGAATTAATGAAAAGCAAGGGCTGGTGTAGGCAGACCTTACAAGAACGCGCTAGCACTGTTTTATCTAACATTCTCCATCATTATACACTTTTTTCTGTGAGCACGATCGATAGTTTCTTTCAAACAGTCATTCGTGCTTTTGCTAAGGAAGTAGGGCTACAAAGTGGCTTTATCATTGAAACCGACCAAGCTTATGTGATGGAAACGATCATTAGTAAGGTATTAGAAGAAGCAGGCAGGGATAAGCAATTGCTGCATTGGCTCGTTGAATTTGCAGAAAGTAAGTTGTTAAGTGGTAAAAAGTGGAACTTCAAAAAAGAATTTACTACGCTAGGTAACGAGCTTTTCTCTGAACGCTTTCGGGAAAAGGAAGACTTGTTAGTGAAAGCAACGGAAGATAAGCACACCTTACGTGACTTGGTGAAAGGGCTATACACAACTATTCACCTCTTTGAAAATAGCTTGCAACGTTGGGGGGATAGAGCTAGCACCCTTATTGCGCGTGCTGGCCTATGTGTACAAGACTTTGCTTATGGGAAAAGCGGGGTCGCTGGTTATCTTGCCCAGCTAAAGGAGAAGAAAAAGTTTGAACCTACGAAGCGAGCACTCTATGCATTAGAAAGCCTCGAAGCCTGGTATAATAAAAGTTCGAAGAAAAAATCACGTATCACACAAGTGGTAGAAAGTGAACTACAAGGTATTTTAAAACAAGTTGTCCATTTTTACCAAATGCAACATCGTGCTTACTACACAGCCTTGGCAGTGAGGCAATTCATCTATGCCTTTGGTATCACGACCCACCTGCTTGACAAATTGAAAGACTATAGGGATGAAAATGGTGTAATGCTTATATCAGATGCTTCTATTTTTTTAAGAAAGATTATTCAAGAGAATGACACGCCTTTTGTCTATGAAAAAATAGGGAACTTCTACAAACATTTCCTCATTGATGAATTTCAAGATATGTCGGGCTTTCAATGGCAAAACTTTAAGCCATTAATTGAGAATAGTTTAGCAGAAGGAAATATGAGTTTAGTAGTAGGAGATGTGAAACAGTCTATCTATCGTTGGCGAGGGGGTGACTGGAAGCTTTTGCTAACACAAGTTGAAGAAGCCGTTGGAAAGGAGAAAACAGCATCTATTTATCTGAATTATAATTGGCGCAGTAAACAACATATCATTGACTTTAACAATACTTTCTTTCCACAGGCCATCGCAGGGGTGGTACAACATTTTCAAGAAGAAATAGAAGAGCTGGAAGACTCTTCATTGAAGCAGCATCTCCACGCGCAAGCACAACAACTAGGTGACGCCTATCAAAAAGCTTCTCAGCATAAGCCAGCGAGTATCCAATCAACCGATAAGGGCTATGTAAACATTACCTTTCTGGTTGATAAACGCACAGAAGAAGGCAAGCTAGTAAGTTGGCGAACACAAGTAAAAGAGTGGTTACCTACACGTATTGAACAACTTCAGTATGATGGCTTTGCCTTGAAAGACATGGCTATTTTGGTAAGGAACAATAAGGAGAGTCGTGAGGTTGTTCAGGCAATGCTAGCCTATAAGCATTCTTCACAAGCCAAGCCCGATTGTCAGTATAAGGTAATTGCTTCTGAATCTTTGTACATAGGGCATGCTCCATGGGTGAATATAATCGTGAATGCACTGAAGTACTTAGCTGATGAGAAAGATCATCTTGTCAAAGCTGAACTCATTTATTTCTATCAACGATATATAGTAAAGAAAGAAGCCCCTACCCATCAGTACTTTGAAGCAGCCACACAGCATCATGAAGCACAAGAAAGGTGGTTGCCCGCTGCTTTTGTAGCACAAAAATCTTCTCTGAAACAGCGTTCCTTATATGAACTGGTAGAAGCCTTGATCGCTATTTTTCAATTACATCATGCTACAGAGGCTATTCCTTTTATACAAGCATTTCAAGATTTAGTAGTAGCCTTTAGTAAAAAGGAACAAGCAGATATAACGCATTTTTTAACTTGGTGGGAAGAAAGAGGAAACCAAACGGCTTTACCGCTCCTGAATGAGCAAGATGCAGTGAAAGTCATGACGATCCATCAGGCAAAAGGCTTACAGTTTAAAGTTGTGCTCCTCCCCTTTTGCGCCTGGGAGCTTGACCATAACTTCAGAAAGACGCAGATAATTTGGTGTGGTGCTAAAGCGTTTCCCTTTCTACCCCTTTCCTATGGTAAGCATCTACAGCATACCGTCTATGCAAAAGATTATTATGAAGAGAAAATGAAAGTTTACTTAGACAATCTAAACTTACTCTATGTAGCCTTCACGCGGGCAGTAGATCGTCTGTATGCTTTTGCAGGACTTCCGGATCGTGCATTGAATAATACACCTAGGAATACTTCAGCATTACTTCATCACGTCTTCTCCAACAAGCAGGCAGGAGCAACGCCTAGCAGGCAGGAGCAAACGCTCTACCGCTCATGGGAGCCTTATTGGCATCCAGCAACGCAAGTCCTAGCCATAGGGGAAGAAGTGCCTGCCCACAAACCCACGACTACGGATGATACTCCCCCCCTCCTACCCTTACAGCAACGTATCATCAATGATTGGAGAAGTAAGCTTACTATACAAAACAATGCCATCAAGTTTTTCAATGAAGCAGATGAGCGTGCAGCTAAGCTTAACTATGGCCAACTGGTACATCAACTATTGGCACAGATAAAAAATACAGATGAGCTGGAAGAGGCACTGGCAACCCTCTTGTTGGAGGGAACGATAGCGACAGATGACATGCATATCTTGACACGAAAAATAGAAGCTTTGTGGCGTAATGCACGCGTGAAAAGTTGGTTCAGCGGCGCCTGGGAAGTAAAGAATGAAGCAGCGATTATCTTGCCTGCAGGAAAAACCGTACGCCCTGACAGGGTGATGGTAAAAGGGAATGAAGCTATCGTGGTAGACTTTAAAACAGGAAAAAAGCAGGTACAACATGCAAAACAAGTACAAAGTTATGCTAACTTGCTCAGGCAAATGGGGTATATACATGTACAAGCTTATTTGCTTTATACAGAAAACGCTGATTTAGTTACCTGTTAGCCTGCTGGGAAGCGTGTAATGCTTGGCCTATGAACACACCTACTTTTTTAGAAGAACTAGCTGAAAAGCTGTACGATAGGCATGGGAAGTATATCAGTGAACTGACCCTTATTTTTCCTAATAAGCGGGCTGGGTTGTTCTTCAGAAAATACCTAGCACAAAAAATTGCCCAGCCCATTTGGTCACCACAAATCATGAGTATAGAAGCGTTTGTGCAACAGCACAGCGGTCTTCAGCAAGCTGACTCCTTAACACTTGTTTTTGAACTCTACCAGGTATTTCAAAGACTGCATCCCAACAACGAGTCTTTTGAGCGCTTTTATGGTTGGGGCATCATGTTGCTGAAAGATTTTAGTGAAATCGATCAATACTTGGTCAATGCCACGCAGTTATTTACTAATCTCAGCGAACAAAAAGCATTAGAACAAACTTTTGACTACCTCACCGAGGAGCAACAAGCTACTATACGGGCTTTTTGGAAAAGCTTTGATAGGCGTTTATCTGCGCATCAGCATAGTTTTTTGCAACTGTGGAGCGTACTGCCTAAAGTTTATCAGCAATTCAGAGAGAACTTACTTACCCAAAAAATGGGTTATACGGGACTACACTACCAGGTGGTATGTGACAAGCTAGCTACATCCACGATCAAGGCTGATGCACAACATTTGGTTTTTGCAGGCTTTAATGCTTTAGCTCCTGCAGAAGAAAAAATACTTTCGCTTTTTAAAGCGCATACACCTACCACTTTCTACTGGGATGTAGATGCTTATTACATGGAAGATCCAAAGCAAGAAGCAGGCTATTATCTGAGAGCTTACTGCCATAAACAACCTTTTATAGAGAGCTTTCCCAAGCCTTTTCCTAAGCAACTGCAAGACGCTTCTAAAAACATAGCACTGGTCGGGGTGGCTTCTAGGGTAGGCCAAGCCCATGTGGTAGGAGAACGCTTGCAAGCTATGCTGCAAACGCAAGGAGATCAGTTTGTAGCAGAGAAAACAGCCATCGTCTTAGCAGATGAAGGTTTGCTCTTTCCTGTGTTGCATGCCATCCCTCCTTCGATGGGCAAGATTAATGTTACCATGGGCTATCCCTTACAAGCAAGTCCGCTTTACAATTTAATAGAACTGCTATTTAAGATGCAATTAGAAGTACACGAGGAAGCACACCCCAAAGCTTATCTACCCGCCCAACAAGTGGTAGCTATCCTTAGCCATCCTTATGTGAGAAACGCTAACGAAGGCTTGGCACAGCAAATTATCAACCATATTCATCAAGAGAAAGAACTTTACGTAGCGCAGCGAGCGATCACAGAAAAACACACCCTCTACACCACCATTTTTAAGCTACTTAGCAAAGAGGAAGATATACTCCCCTACTTCATCAACTGCCTACTTATTATCAAAGCCTACCTACCAGAAGAAGGTACGTCTCTACTATTTGAAAAAGAAATTTTGTATCACTTTTACAAAGAATGTAGTAGACTGAAGGCCATCTTTGGTGTACACAAGGGCAAGTTCGCATTAAAAGCTTTTGCTCCGCTGTTTCGGCAACTCATACAACAGATGCGCATTCCGTTCAAAGGCGAGCCACTCGAAGGTATACAAGTGATGGGCGTACTAGAAACAAGAAATCTAGACTTTGATAACTTATTCATCCTTTCAATGAATGAAGGAACTTTTCCAGCCCAAGCCCATCAGCCCTCTTTTATTCCTTACAATCTTCGGAAAGGCTATGGGCTCCCTACCTTTGATCAGCACCAAGCTTCTATCTATGCGTATCACTTCTATAGGCTACTGCAGCGGGCTAAAAATATTATGATTACCTACAACGCACAAGCCTCGGCAGAAGGAGAAGGAGAAATGAGCCGCTACCTTTGGCAGTTGGTATATGAGTCAGACCTACCCATAAAACAAAGTTTTATTGCTAACCCTGTTCATATTCCCAAGACCTATCCCATTATCATTCAGAAAAAAGAAGAAGTTTTACAGCAGCTAGCTAAGTACTTGGTAAAGAATGGACAGGCACAACGTAGGCTGACTCCTTCTGCTTTGAATACTTACCTAGAATGTAGTTTAAGATTTTACTTTACCTACCTCGTGAAGCTGCAACGGCCAGAAAAGCTACAACAAGAAGTGGGCGCTATGTTGTTAGGAAGCCTCCTTCACAGAACCATGGAAAAACTCTATACTCCTTTTTTACAAGAAGAAAAAACGATTCAAAAGCAAGCTATAGCCCACTTGAGAAATCGGTTAGTACAGGTGATACAAGAAGTATTTACAAAACAGCCGTTCTTACTACTTCATGGGCAAAACGTTGTGGTGCAGGCAGTCATTAAGAAGTTGGCACAAAGAATTTTACAGCTTGATGGTATGTATGCACCTTTTACTATAGTAGGTCTCGAGGTGGGGCGTACCCATCCTCTTTACCTAGACTATCAGTTTGGCCATACCCACACAGTGCGGCTTACGGGAATCATTGACCGGGTGGATCGCAAAGATGATACGATACGCGTGCTGGACTATAAAACAGGAGCAGATGAACGGCGTATAGAAAGTATCTCCTCTCTCTTTGATAAAAATATGCCTCAGCGGAACAAAGCTGCTTTGCAAACGCTCTTCTATGCCTGGTTGTTCAGAGAAAATTATGAGACTTATGCCTCTGATAAGATTGTACCAGGTATGATGAATAGTAAAGAAATTTTTGAGGAAAATTTTGACCCACGATTTTTGATAAAACGCCAACGTAGCCCACTTGCTCCCTATACACGTATGACAGATAGTTCCACGTATCAGGAAGCCTTTGAAGAGGGAATGAAGAAAGTCTTGACAGAAATTTTCGACCCTGCTATACCTTTCACACAAACAGAAGACGCGTCGCGTTGCATCACTTGCCCTTATAAGGGTATATGTCAACGCCATTGAGGGCTTATTCCGGGTTCTGGGTTCTGGGTTCTGAGTTCTGGGTTCCGAGTTCTGAGGTGGTACCCTTTAGTTGGACAATATTGCAGCCCTGCTAAGGTAGGTTACGGTTTACTATTCTGGCGGCAAATTTTTGAAAATCTACTTACTATATTATTATTGTTGAGCTGTGGGAAAGTCCTTAAGGACTTTTCCACAGCTACTTGCCCTTCAGTTGTATCACATGAATAATATACCTCATCAGGCGTTAGACCATTAAACGATAAGTCAGGGCGTTTTGCGTTGTAGGGAGACAACCACAACCCAATGGCTTGACGCCCCTCATGACCTCCTGTAAAAGCATGGAAATATACACATTCATACTTTAACCAGCGCCAAACACGCTCTATCATTACATTAGCTAACCAACTCCCTTTACCATCCATTGAGATAGTGATCCCATAACCCTCTAACATACCTGTAAACTCCCGACAGGTAAACTGACTGCCTTGGTCACTATTGAATATCTGCGGGCAACCATAAAGACTAATAGCTTCTCGTAAGGCCTGCTGACAAAAATCCTCATCTAGCGTGTTGGATAAACGCCAACTTAACACCTTACGGCTGTACCAGTCTAGCATGGCTACTAGGTAGAAAAATCCTTTGGCCATAGGGATATACGTGATATCTGCTGCCCAAACTTGGTTAGCCCGAACAATAGGCAAGTTACGCAATAAGTACGGATAGTGCTTAGGGGATTGCTCCACTAGGCTTGTTCTAGGCTTTGGGTATACAACACCAAGGCCCATGAGAGCCATTAAACGCCGTACACGCTTGCGAGATACCTG
>JAKSDE010000014.1 GCA_022360235.1 Cytophagales bacterium | reverse complement strand
TTTGGTACTCTTTATAAAGGCTTAGAAAGGCTATCTTTAGATTTGATTAAGCTCTCGCGCATACCGAACATTGTCAGGAGGCTTCATACCTTTATCTGTGCCACAGATAAACGCATGCTCCTTAACCCTTTCGCCGTTGTTCAAGCGAAGACATCTTAGATGTCGATACTGATGACCCATTAAAGGGCGCACGCCTATCAAGAGGGGCTGTAACCTAGTTTTGCAAAATTCTCAGATTGCTAGACAAAGTAGAGCTATGAGTGTCCTGAGTTGCAAACTCAGGACAGCCTTATCATGGCTCATAGACAAACTACGGATAGCTGAGTTTGGCTTATGATACAGCTCCGGACATCTACTGAGAATAATTATACAGGGTTGGGCTTATGATACAGCCCCATTTGGTAAGCAGATTTGAGCATCTCCATCCCTGGTAATAAGCGTAGAATTTAGAAAAAGTTCTTAAAAAACTCAACCTGTACCAGCTATCTTCCCTTGTAGTAGCCAAGGGGTTTGATACGGTTCAACATACCCCCTCAAAAAATCAGAACTAAAATAGAAATTGAACTTTGTGATTATTATTTTTGTTGTTAACTTTAAAGTAGGTATATTGATAAGTAAAGTTATAGATAAAAATATAACTAAAATGAAAATAAATTTATCAAAAATAGCACTACTAATCCTTCTAGTACTAACTTGTACAAAGAAGAAGCCTATGTTCAAGGAGCCAGTCGCGCGCTTAACAATCCAAAGCATCGAGCAACTGAGCGTAAAACTCTTTAAGGCAATAACGCAGAACAACTGTGAGGAGGTGCAAAGTATTCTATGTAGCGTACAAGGAGAGGATCATGAGAAGCTAGTAAATGGCCACAACAAGGACGAAGACTATGATATGACTCCTTTAATGAAGGCTGCCAAAGAAGAAAAGTATGCGATAGCCAAGGCCTTGCTAGAAGCAGGAGCCGATGCCAATCGCGTAGGAGCTATATACAATAATAGTTATACGCCTTTAAAATGGACTATCAAAAATAAAGACGTTAGGATGGTAAAACTTCTTATGGAGCATGGGGCCGACTTAATAATACCAGAGGAGGAAAATCAAATAGATAAGAATTTAGTAACAGCACTTCAAGGACTCTTAGAAGAAACAATTGAAGCAGGCGACCCCACCCTCCTCATGTGCTTGTCCAGGCTAGAAGAAGATAAGGTAGGGCTCAATGTAATAGAGGTGTTAGCAGCGCTAATTGATGAGAGGAATACGTTGTCTGAGGACATCCTATCTACCATGATGAAGCAGGCAGCAGACGAAGAGCAGTGGACTATCGTGCGTTCCCTCCTAGAAAGGGCAAACCACCAGATCAGGGAAGAAGCAATTGAACACACCTTTGCTCAGGCAGTCAACTCACGTCAAACAGCTATCCTAGACAGTTTACTAACCAATAATGCGTTGTCTGAGGACATCCTATCTACCATGATGAAACAGGCAGCAGACGAAGAGCAATGGACTATCGTGCGTTCCCTCCTAGAAAGGACAAGCCACCAGATCAGGGAAGAAGCAATTGAACACACCTTTGCTCGGGCAGTCAACTCACGTCAGACAGCTATCCTAGACAGTTTATTAACCCATGAAAATACAAGAGAGAAGCTACAACGCTCGCACTTACAGAAGGCCCTCAGCACTGCAGCAGCCTATAACCAGGAAACCGTGGTAGATGCTTTGATAGACAAAAGACTGGATAAGCTAGACATAGAAGAAGATATACTTCCTATTCTGAAGCAAGCAGCGTCAAGCGGAAAGGAATCTATCGTGAAAGCCTTCTTCAATCCGCCAAGAGGGGTTAGGTCTAGGCTAACGACTCCAATGGTCGCCGCTGTCTTGTTCAAGGTAATAGCGGAAGAAGAAAAAGCATGGCCAGAGGAAGAAGAAAGAAAAATGGAAGAGGATAAAGCTGCTATTAAAATAGCAAATACCTTATTACGTCGTCTAAAGGAACTGTCAGTAGACAAAGCAACCATAGAAGAGGCCTTGATAGAAGCAACAAAACAGGGGAAAGAAAATATAGTTGCCGGAATAATAAACCTAGACAAGATAGACCAGCCCATGATAGAGAGGGCCTTTAGAGAAGCCATCCGTACAGGTAAAACGAATATAGGAACACACTTACTAGGTAGAGATACTGCAAGGCAACACATAGATAAGAGGATTATCTCCTCAGCGCTGCTCGAGGCAGCGGAGCTTAATCAACTACCAACATTACAAGAGCTAGTGTCGGCGGTGCTACCTCATATAGATCAAGAAGCAATAGTAGAGGTCTTTAATCAGGCAATAGCCCACAACAATAGTGCCCTCCTTGCAGCCTTATTAGTAGAAGAGAAAACTAAGGAGCTATTAGGAAAGAAAATAGTAGAGGCCTTCAAGCAAGCAAGAGCGGAAGATAAGCACGCTACTGTAAGCGTGCTCCTAGAAAAAGCAGACAACAAGCTAAGGGATGAGACAGTAGAAAATGCCTTTTTGAGAGCCAAACAGAAGAATCAGGTAACAATGGTAGGTAGCCTACTACAAAAAGGAAAGATAGATAGCGCCATGATAGCAGACACCTTTATAGAGGTAGTAAAAGAGGGCAAGACCGCTATGGTGCAAGTCTTCTTAGCCAATGCGCAGCTAAGTGGTAATACCCTAAAAGAGGCCTTCAACGATGTGCAAGCACAAAATAATAGTACGCTACTAACGACCTTCCTACAAAATCAGAGGGTAAAAGAGAGTGTAGACCAAGCTATTATCGATCAGGCGTTCACTACAGTTGTTGAAGAAAGCAAAGAGCGAAAGTTAGAAAGCTTAACCAAGCATCAGCATACGCAAGTAGCTGGCTTCCTAAATAGCGATGCGGTAAGCGATGTATCCTCCCTTTTTAAAACAGCGCTAGAGAAAGCCTTAAAGGACGACGCTGAAATCGCGCTCTTAGCACTTTTCCTAGATCATTCCCTGGGTAAGGTAAGCCAAGAAGCATTGGAAGAGGCGTTGAAAGAGGCCGTAGGAAAAGGTAAGGAGGAAGTAGTAACCTGCCTCGTTGATAAGTCGAAATCCCAGCTAAGAGAGGAAGCAATCAC
>JAKSDE010000314.1 GCA_022360235.1 Cytophagales bacterium | reverse complement strand
TAACAAAAGTTCAAGCAGACTTAAAGGAGAAAGAAAAAGCGTTAACAAAAGCTCAAGCAGACTTAGAGGAGAAAGAAGAAGCGTTAACAAAAGCTCAAGCAGACTTAAAGGAGAAAGAAGAAGCGTTAACAAAAGCTCAAGCAGACTTAGAGGAGAAAGAAGAAGCGTTAACAAAAGTTCAAGCAGACTTAAAGGAGAAAGAAAAAGCATTAATAGCCGCTTTAGAGGCGCAAGGGGAAGAATTAACACAACTCAAACAAGCGTTAGCAGCCGCTCAAGCAGACTTAAAGGCTAAGGAGGCAGCAAAGAAGGAAGTATTAATTAAAGCTATTAAAGAAATGGTTAATACATTTGAGGAATTGGAAAAAGAATTTCTAGCTGAGGTAGAAAAGAAGGAAGTATTAATTAAAGCTATTAAAGAAATGGCTGATACATTCGCTAAAGAAGCGTTCAAGAGCCTAGCTGTATCTCAGGAAGCTCAAGATATCCCTAACAAGTATACTCAAGCAGCTGCTATGCTTAATAAAGATAGTGACCTATACAAAGAATTTAGTACAACGCTTACAGAACTTACAAACGTGATTAAAGAAGCTCAGGAATCTGCTTCAGATAAGCTAGAGAGTATTATAGAAAGTGCTAAAAAAGTTCAAAGCAAATTTGAGGATACTATTCATCAGGCTAAAAAAGCCAAGAGCAAGGTTAGCACGCAATTCATTCAATCTGTGATCGGTAAACTGGAGCTAGTTTTAGCTAGTCAACTTAAAAAGTACAAAGAAAGTCACGAGGCATACTGTCAATATAAAGAGATAATCTATCAATATAATTCCGGTGTAGAAGCATATAAAAAACAGCTGCAAGCTATGCAATCTAACACCGAAACACCGGATGTTGAAGCTGAATTTCTGGAAGCTACGCAATCTAACACTAAAAAGCTGTATCCTGAAGCTGCATTGATAGTAGTCCAATTTATTGAAAAAGAGATAAATCAAAACGTTGCAGGGATAAATCAAAACGTTGCAGGGATAAATCAAAACGTTGCAGAGATAGATCAAAACGTTGCAGAGATAGATCAAAACGTTGCAGAGATAGATCAAAACGTTGTAGAGGCAAAGCTATACGCTAACAGTGTAGGTCTATTCCGAGATTTTCTACTCTACCATGGCGGGTTGTCGAAGAGGGAATTCCAGAAGGTAGATAACGCGTTGTTAGATAAGGAATGTGATTTTGAGAACTGTGCTGAAAGCTTAGAAAAATTAAAAGCTCTAAAATTAAAAAAATTAAAAGAAGAATTTAATAGTTATAAAGGAAAATTTGAAGTGCTAGCAGGTGAATTGCAAAGTATACAGCAAGCTAAATCAGAGATGCTAAAAGAGGAAAGTCAAATTGAGTTGCAAAGTGAGCCAAGAGTCCCCTCCGAAGATAAGGTCGAGCAAGACCAAGTCGCTAAAACAGGGCCAAAGGCCGCTTCCAGTACATCAGCTGGGGCTAAAACGGGAACTGAGGACGCTAAAGTGAAGGCTGGACAACCTACTCAGACAACGGGAGGTCAAGGAGTAAAAGAAGTGGGCGTTAAGAGAGATGTCAAGGCCACACAACAGCTTAGCAGCCTTGAGAAAAGAATTACAAGGGCTAGTCCTGGCGTACAAGCAGCTTATAAGTCTGCTAGAGAATGGTTGGGTGAGGGTACTAAAACAATAACAAATAAGGTGGGCGATCTTATTTTAGTATCCCAAGATGGGTTGAGGAAGATGAGGTTTGATATCAATAACCCTTATAGTTCTGCACCGCATATTCATTTACAATCTTTTAGAAATGGTAAATGGAGAGATGCGATCTCAGGTAAGAACCATATCTATACTAAGAAGTAACATGAATTATAAGAAATTCAAGGCTAGACATAAGGATTTTACCTTCCTCATAGAAGAAGATTTCCCTGAAGTGGGTGCCTATATGTATATAGAAAAATCAGGAAAGGGTTTCAGGGATGAACTACAGGATAACGTTGATATGTGCAAAGAACAAGCTTATGAAGACTACGGAGTTCCTTTAGATGCTTGGGAGGAAGTGAAGTAAATTTACAGGTTCCAACAGGCCAGCTATCCTGCGTTTTCCACTCAGGGCTCCTCACCTTCCCCCGCACCCTGCTTTATTCCTCAAAATCGAGCTTTCTATTTTTCTTTCATCTGAAAAGAAAAGTTAAAATCCGTAACTTTCTTAGATGAAAAAATGGGTAGCTATCGTTTTCTCCCTGTACTTGCTGATGGCAAGTAGTCTAGTTTTTGCTGTTGCAAAACAAGACGTAAGTGCAAGAGAAGGCGCTAGGGGGGTACCTAAGCTCTTTAATCAATTCAATAGCGTTGAAAGCCTTATCAATTCCAGTACTTTTAAACAGCTAGAAAGGTCTAATCAAGTTTTACAAACAACCATCAAGGGGAACGGCGAAGCTATTTTTAAAACTCTTTCCCAAGGAGGACAGAAACTGCCGAGTGGAGCAGTTAGATTGCCAGACGGTACAGAACTATTTAAACATATCTCCAAAACGACTGGCGAGTTCACCTTAGATATTAATAAAGCAGGCCAATTATATAAAGTAAGGATAAATCCATGATAGAGTACGAGCACCATATTGAGAAATACTCTCTATTGGGGTATCACATGTATTCACATATGATTCCTGAATCAGAGTGGGGAGATAAGAAATTAGCAAAGAGCTATTTAGAAAAATATTGGTTGTCTCAAGCAGTGTACGACAAAGAATGGCAGCCCATACAAGACAAGATCTTTATTAATCAAGAAAAAGGATTGCCAGCACAAGTTTTTTCTGAGCAATATGAGTTACTTGCTCTACGAGGGGGTGTTTTACTTGAAGAAGTTGACTTTAAAGAATTACAAAAATGTATGCTTAGCCTAGGAGATAAACATTTTGTAGTTATAGAAAATACGTTTGGTGGAAAGCTTGATGAACCTCCGTTTCGTATGAAGTATCCAACAAATATTTCTTGGAAAGAGTTAATAAGTGGTAATTTTATATCTTCTATACTTTTTGAAATGTTCCATAAAGAATATTTTCTTTTTAGTGAAAGTGGGGTTTGGGGAAGGTATTCAGCCAATGAATACCAAGATCCATTAAATATTATAGGATTTGCTTCAGAATATAGATCATTTTTTAGAAAAGAAATTAAAATATCGCAGCAAGAAGAACATGAACTATCAAAGTGGCTGCCACCAGCATATAAGAATAGGATTCCTTATCGCTAGAAGGTTAGTCCCAGCTATCCTGAGTTTGTAACTCAGGCCTCCCAAGCTATCCTGAGTTTGCAACTCAGGAATTATCTTACAGTACATGGAGGCCTTTTGAAGTAACAGGTCATTAGCATCTCCGGGCATCTGAAAAAAGGTTAAAATCGGTAACTTTGTTAGATGAAAAAATGGCTTTACCTCGTTTTATCCCTGCACTTGCTGATGGCAAGCAGCCCAACTTTTGGAGTAGCCAAACAGTACGTAAGTGCAAGAGAAGGAGCTAAGGGCGTGATTACTCCTCCTGTCCCTGCAAAGAATTTAAAAATTAACACCCCAGGCATAAAAAAAATTAAATCTCATTTATCAAAACTGGATATAGATGCTGCAAATGATGCTATGGTTAGTAGGTTAGAAAAGATAGCTAAAGGAGAGATGCAAGCGACAGTGACCGATCTAAACTTTTATGCCCACGAATTGAGAGAGATGGAATTGATGTCTAAAGGTATGAGCTACAAAGCAGCACATGTACAGGCTTTAAAAGACTATGGAATAGAATACATCAGAGACTTTGAGAAACATTTGTATACGCCAGAGGCTCTGAAAGCTGGTGATAATGCCTTCTTAAATGGTAATTAACGTCTTCTAAATTATGAATGTAATTAAAAAATACTGGAAATGGGACGAAAAATTTAATACCACAGATTTTAAATTAGGTATGGATATTCAATCCCTTCTAAACAAGGATTTAGCTCTTCAAAATGAAGGGCATCCAAACGAGTTTGTGGGTAATCATAAAGTTCCTTGGAGGATTACAACTAAGAATGGTGCTATCATATCTGTATTTTATCGAGAGGCTTTTTTTCCATTCTATAAAGATAACTTGTGGGATATGGAATGGGAAAAATTTGAAGAGACTGTAGATGTATTATTAGTACCAGCAAATAAAGAAGACAAAGAAGACAAAGGAGACTTGTTTTATGTAGTATTCAGAGATTTTTTTATTGCAATTGCAGGAATATTGAGGAATGATTAACCCCCGCTCTCCTTAGTTTACCCATAAAAGACGAAAAGGCTGTCCTGAGTTTGTAATTCAGGACTCCTCTATCCATAGCCTATTGGCGTAGGAGGTGGGCTGTTGTAGGGGTATGGCTTACAGCACTTATGGTAAATCGATGCGTTTTATATTTTTCTTCATCTGAAAGGAAAAAAATAAACAAGAATAAACCAAGAGAATCCATGAAACATTTATCTACTATTGCTATGCTCTTTGAGCATTACTTGGGGGCATGCCCAGTGCAAGGAAAAATATACCAGTATCAAAGAGCAGGCCGAAGCGTTAAAGACCTACCATAAGAAAACTATTAGTAGTACTAAAGAAGAACGGGCGCAGTATGAACAGCTATTTTTTAAAGCTTTCCCTTCTTCGTTTCAGACTTTCAAGGCCTTTTACTTCCCTCGTCGGATAGGTGGGGGGGCTTTTACTTAAAAAAGATGACCCAGCAGACCCTTTTGGGCTTTTTTATCATTTAAGATATATTGACAAAGCAGCCTACTATAATAAATACATTGATATTGCTATAGGAGCCAGTAGGGAAAACGAACATAACATTGGTAGTTTTGGTAGAGACCTATATCGCAAGCTATTTTACAACACAGAAGCAATGCTAGCAGTACTTTCTAAGCGACCAGCAGAGGACATAGCTAGCTTTTTTCGTTTTGTACTGGCTGCTCCCGCACCAGGAGAGCGAGATCGGCTTTACAGCAAACTTCTTGCTAGCAGAGAGACTTACAGCAAACTACGTGATAGGGTGGTCAAGGCTGCGCCCAATATTGCCCAGCTACCTGCTGTCAAAGCTTTATTAGATCAATACGCTGAGAAAGATGCTCCCCCCGTCAAGTC
>JAKSDE010000015.1 GCA_022360235.1 Cytophagales bacterium | reverse complement strand
TTTGGACTTTTAACCTGGCAGGTCTATCTCCTGCTGAAAATACCAGCCTTTGCTGGACACACAACTAAGAACTAAAAAAATAGCACCATCGAGCGTTATGAAGGGTCGACTACTTAGCGATAGAGTACAGCATTGAGTGCATCGATGGTCTTTTTAGCATTGGGCAAGACTTCTTGAATGAGCGTTGGCGCATAAGGGAGTGGTACATCTCCGCTATTGATTTTTTGTATAGGTGCATCAAGGTAATCAAAAGCATGTTTTTGTACTTGGTAGGCTATTTCAGAAGCGATAGACCCTAGGGGCCATGCTTCTTCTACAATAACAAGGCGGTTCGTCTTTTTTACAGACTGTATTACACAGGCGTTGTCTAAAGGTCTTAAACTTCTCATATCTATGAGTTCAACCTCAATGCTTTGTTTTGCCATCTCTTGGGTTGCTTCCCAAGCAACTTTCATCATCTTGCCAAAAGATACTAAGGTTGCATCTTTTCCTTGTTTTTTAATAACAGCTTTTCCTAATGGGATCAAATATTCCTTTTCAGGAACTTCGCCTTTATCACCATACATAAGTTCTGACTCCATAAAGACGACAGGATCATCATCTCTAATAGCCGACTTAAGCAACCCTTTGGCATCATAAGGATCAGCGGGTAGCACAACTTTCAAGCCTGGGCAGTTGGCATACCAGCTTTCAAAGTTCTGTGAGTGCTGTGAACTGAGCATGCCTGCGTTGCCGGTAGGACCTCGAAGTACAATAGGTACAGGAAACTGTCCGCCTGACATGGACATCATTTTGGCAGCGGAATTGACAATTTGATCTATCGCCACCAGGGAAAAATTGAAGGTCATTAACTCTATAATAGGGCGTAGGCCATTCATGGCTGCTCCTACGCCTAAGCCTGTAAATCCTAACTCAGTAATAGGCGTATCAATGACTCTTTCATACCCAAACTCACTGAGCATTCCTTGACTTACTTTATAAGCACCATTATATTCACCGACTTCCTCGCCCATGAGGAAAACGTTTTTATCTCGCCGCATCTCTTCACTCATCGCTTCTCCTAGCGCTTGTCTGAATTGTATTATACGCATGAAAGGAATATTTAAAAAAAAGCAAAAATAGAAATTAGCGCACTAATTTTCCATACTAACGTCTTGTATAACTATAGGCATTAATCATAGAAAAGGCCTGCTTACATATTTACTAGAAGTAATAATGCTAATCACAGCTTAACGCAAGTTTCTTCTCCCCACTGATCCGATAATAGCATTTTAACGCGCTTATTTTCTTAGTGTCATTTAGTTTGTCTGTTATCGTCTCCTTTTTCCGCTGTTCTACACAACGTTAGTCTTTTGTAGTAAAAACGGTATAAGATAAAATTATGATGCTAATATACTGCTTTTGTAGATGATTTTCTAAAAAAGTCGAGGTTTGTTCATTGGGGTATTGGAGGATTTTGACTGGGATGAAGTATATGCCTCCTACAGTTTGTCTTGGGATAGGGTAACATGAGGGTCTCCTCATGTTTGTTTATACAAAAAAGATAGGGGTTGTATCAAAAGATCTTTTTGAGGCTTCTTAGCGCAATTACATGTAGCTCTATAATGTATTATAGGGGTACATCCACTAAGAATAATTATACAAGGTTTGGCTTTTGATACAGCCCCGTATCAAAGTTCTTACTTAACAATCTCCCTAAAATCTTGCACAAAGAAGTAATCAACAAACTCAAGGTCTTCGGCTGCTCTTTTTTTCAAATTAGCATTCAACTCAACTGCTTCTCTTAGATTGTTGAGTAATTTTGTTTGATCTTCTTTTCTTGCAGCTATAATAGCTTCTGCATAATAAGCTTCTGCATAACCTGGACTTAACCTCAATACTTCCTGAAAGGCTCGAGAAGCAGCTTCGTATTTTTTACTCAACAGGTAAGCTAAGCCTTTATTGAATAAGTTATCTGGAGTTTTATTAGCATCTTCCAGTTCTTTAATGGCTTTTTCGTAGTTCCCCATTCTCACCCAGAAAGCTCCTTCTACGCCATCCTTACCTTTACTCGTATCTTCTCTAAGTTTATTAGCACTGTTCAAATAGCTAAGTGCTTTATCATAGTTATCTTCCATGCAAGCCACCATAGCCAGATTATTATAAGCTTTGGCATTGGGCTTGATTCTATTTGAGTTATTAAATTCATCCATTGCCATTTGTAGTAGTTCGTTCTTTTCTTCCTCACTTTCACTTATCATGGCTTTTTCTAAGTAGATGGCTCCCATATTGTTATAAGAAAACCAATCTTTCGTTTTCTCGAGGGCTTTTTTCAAAATTTGCTCTCTCTCTTCTAAAGAGGGAGTCATCTGTGCTGCGTAGGCCATCTCTGCATCACTTAGACTTTCGTAAGAGGCTTTTTCTTCTACAATCTTCTTTGCCAAAGAACTAATTTCTTTATCTGATTTGCCTGCTTTGTCTATATAAATTACCGTCTTGGCGTTTCTAAGTCGTGGGTACAGATCTCGCATTAGCTTACTATAGGTATCTAAGCTATACAAAGCTTTCTCTTTTTCTTCAAAAGTACCCTTATTGTTGATGATATCGTGTATCTTTTGTTTATCTTCTTCACTGATTCCGTTATAGGGAACGAGTGCCTCTCTCAATGCAGTCCAGTCATTTACTACAGCTGCTTGCTCAAATTGGATATCTTGGGCAGTTCCTTTATAGTCATACGGTTTCATGTTTTGTCGGTAGTAATCTTCAATAGCCTTTGCCCTATCTTTTGCTAGTTGGCTATTGATACGCTCTGGACCTTCAGGGGAATGTGTACCCACAATTTTTACACGCTGTGCTCTATTTTTCTCTGCTACAAAAGCTTTTAAGCGTTTGCCTCTACTACTATGTTTTTCAGAAGTTCTGAGCACTGGACTTCCCTGCAGAAAGAAGAATTCGATGCTCACCTCTTCCTTGCCTCTTACATCGTCATAGTTAAAATTAGCGTAATCTATACTCTTTACCCCTCTTACTAGATTAGGCGTAGCAACCGTTCCTCGGGCTATTACTTTTCTCGTAGCTTCTCTTTTTACTTTATCACTCCCCGACTTTCTTCTGGCACACCATAGTTCTAATACACCTCTTTTCATTACAGGCGTATAGGGGATAGAATATTCTTTCTTTACAAGCGTTGGTCCACCTACTTTGAAAATAATTGAGTCAAGGGCTCTCTCTTCTTTATCTCCATAGACGTAATAAGGGATAAATATATATTCTGTCCCCTTTTTCATTAATTTCACTGCTTCCTTAGGTACTTCAAGGGTAAGTTCGAAATTAATAGCATTACCTCTCACTTCTAAGGGTGATGGTTCAACGTTTACTAGCTGTTTGTCAAGCATTCTTGAAATACTGACGCCACAAGAACTTAAAAATGCCATTGTAATTGAGCATAGGAGAATGAAAAATTTTTTTTCTTTTATCATGATTTAGATTTTTTAGATGAAAATTAAACTATTAAGTTTTTTGAAATTAAATAATGGAGACAATATAAACAAAATTAATTTAGATATGCAAATATTATCATACATTTTTTCAAAAAAAATTTAGAGAAACACCTATATTTTCTACCGTAATATTACTTAAAAGATATTTATCACACAACATTTTGCAAATGATTTTTATATTCGCTATTCATGTTCAATGAATTTAACCCAGCTTTTCATACCTTGCTAAAAACAAGCTAAGCAGCTAATAATGTCCTATTTATTTACCGCAGAGTCAGTTTCAGAAGGGCATCCAGACAAAATTGCCGACCAGATATCAGATGCAATTTTAGATGCTATGCTGGAACAAGATCCTACCTCTAAAGTGGCTTGCGAGACTTTTGTAACGACAGGTCAAGTAATTGTGGGTGGTGAAGTAACTACAAAAGCTTATGTAGAAATTTCTGATATAGTTAGAAATACGATTAGAAAAATTGGTTACACCAAAGATGTTTACAAATTTGATGCTGAATCTTGTGGCATTCTAGTAAGTTTACATAGCCAATCTCCAGATATTACCCAAGGGATAAGTAAGCTTACTGACGAGGAGCTTGGTGCAGGTGATCAGGGCGTGATGTTTGGTTATGCTATTAATGAAACACCTGAATATATCCCTATGGCCTTAGCATTTGCTCATCGACTAGTAAAAGAGCTTGCCCGCGTAAGGAAAGAAGAGCCAGAACTTATGCCTTATTTAAGACCTGATGCAAAGGCACAGATAACTATAGAATATAGTGATGATCATAGGCCTCTCCGTGTACATACAATTGTGTTATCTACGCAACACGATGAGTTCGTTAAGCCGATAGATAATAAAGAAGCATCTAAAAAGGCTGCTGAAACTGCTATGACAGCAAAGATAAAGAAAGATGTAATTGAACATATTATTAAAAAGGTTATTCCTAAGAAGCTTTTAAACGATACTATTTATCATATTAATCCTACGGGTAAGTTTGTTCTTGGAGGACCGCATGCTGATGCTGGCTTAACGGGCAGGAAGATCGTTGTTGATACGTACGGAGGTAAATGCGCGCATGGAGGGGGCGCTTTCTCTGGAAAAGATGCTTCTAAGGTGGATAGGAGTGCGGCTTATGCTGCTAGGCATATTGCTAAAAATCTCGTAGCTGCTGGTGTAGCTGATGAAGTACTGATTCAGGTTTCTTATGCGATTGGAATTAGTGAGCCTACCTCAATCATGGTCAATACTTGGGGGACTGCGCATGTTAATCTGTCGGATAATCAGATTACGCAAAAAGTGAAAGCATTATTTGACATGCGACCGAAAGCTATTATTGAGCGGCTTGGATTGCTTAACCCTATTTTTTTTGAAACCGCTGCATATGGCCATATGGGAAGAACACCATTTAAGCGCGTCATAGAAACAAAAACTACCACATTAAGAGAGCAAAATGGCTTAAAAGAGGAAATAAGACGTACAGAAGAAAAGGAAGTAACGTTTTTTACTTGGGAAAAGCTAGATCAGGTAGATAGAATGAAGCAAGTATTTGGCTTGTAGATAAGATTAAGCTTTCGGATGTGCCTGATCGAAGATTTCTTTTAGCTTGTCTAGGGTATTATGCGTATAAATTTGGGTTGCTGAAAGACTTTCATGGCCTAACATTTCTTTGATAGCATTGAGATCAGCTCCCTTGTTTAACAAATGGGTAGCATAAGTGTGCCTTAGTACATGGGGGCTATGCTTGTCAGAACTTGGGCAGGCGATTAAGTGTTTACGAACAATTCTGTATATCATCATAGGGTAGCAAGGCATATCCTGGGAAGTCACCAAGAGCCTCTCGTTACGTTTGCCTGTAACCGACTTTTGCGCGTTATACTTTTTAATGACTGTGTTTAAACTGGTAGGAAAGGGAATAATCCTTTCTTTATTACGCTTGCCTAGTACCTTGATCATGTTTTCATTTAAATTTATATCACTCTCCCGTAAGCTAATTAGTTCAGAAAGGCGTATACCTGTTCCATAAAGTAGCTCCAAGATAAGCTTGTCTCTCCATCCTTCAAATGTATCTTTAAATTCAAAATGATCAAGTAATTTCAGTAGCTCTTCTTCTTTAATGAAGCTGGGTAGTGTTCTCTTCGATTTAAGTGTTTTTAGTTTTAAAGTAGGGTTTTCGTCGATGTATGTACGTTTTAATAGAAACTTATAAAATGCTTTAAGAGAGGCAATCTTTCGATTGATAGAACGATAGCTTATTTTATTTTCTACCAACGATATGATCCATGTACGAAGTGTTTTATGGTTAGCTTGTTCAAGCTTAATCGCTGGGAAGTGATCAGAGAGATAAGAAGCAAATTGCCTTAGGTCGTTCTTATAGGCTTTTACTGTATGCTCACTTAATCGTCTTTCATAGGCTATGTAGTTTAGAAATGACGTGACCATCAACAGATCAGTATAGTTATAGCGAGCAAAGGCTAATAATTTTCCTGTGCCAATAATTTTTTTCTATAAATAGCCTTTAGTTTTTGTTCTCTCCTCTTCATAGAAGGCTTTTTATATTGCATTCTTTCTCTCAATTCTTTTAGTATACCTACTTTTTCAAACTTTCTCTTAAATCTTTTTAATGCCTTATCAACGCCTTCGTCTTCTTTAAGATGTACTACAATCATAGCTTTTGACTTTTTTAAGATACCTTGCAAAGATAATTTAAAAAAAACGACTTATCAAAACGCGAATGCCGTGCGTAACCATTTTTATTTAGTCGGCTATTGTTTTATTTGACTATTGGCTCGCTAAGTGAGTTTAAATGAGAAGGTAGTAACTGCCTATTATTCATTAAACCTCTTTCGAAACTCGCTATTTAAGCTCCCTATTATAACATGTTGTCCATGCATTTTAATGGGCCCACCTAACGCGTCCTCAAGCCCTCCAGCCAATGCTTGATACTACCAAATACGCATTCTATAAACTTCTTGCAACAATCTCAATAGAGATCCGCCTTTGAAAATGCCTAAAATTCTAAGCGAAGTGCACCCAAAAATTGGCATGTCGACTTTCATGGAGAATAACTATCCAGAAATTGACTTATGATACAGCTCCCGTACATTTTTACTTTCCTGCTCAAAACGCTGTGCTATATTTTTTGATAATACGATTGCTTTTGATAGCTTTATGTTTTGATTCTGAGACCGTTGTAAAAGTAAATTAAGCATATAGTAAATTATTTTTTTATATTGTTTTTAGGCGGTTGTATCAAAAGTTAAACGCATGATTATTCATAGCTTACGTACAGACAATTCGCTAAAAAGCGATAGGTTAAGTGAACGAGAAGTCCTCAAAACGAGGACCCCAAAATTCATAAACGCTAACAGCTCATGGCTAAAAAAGACGAACATAACGAAGATTTAAGAGATAAGATCGTGGCAGCCTTAAAGCAGGTATATGATCCGGAGATTCCTGTAGACATTTACGAACTAGGTTTAATTTACGAGATCAATATCTATCCTATTAATAATATTCATATTCTCATGACTTTAACCTCACCGAATTGCCCTGCGGCAGAAACTATTCCTAGTGATGTAGAAAAAAGTATTCAAGCTATAGAAGGTGTTAATGAAGTAAAAGTAGAAATAACTTTTGATCCTCCCTACGCGCAAGACATGATGTCAGAGGCAGCAAAATTAGCACTAGGATTTCTATAGTACTTTTTATTTGCGCTTCCTGATTAAGTTAATACGGGTAGCACTACTTAAGGTAACATGAAATACATTTTAGGACGGCACACGTGAAACTAAAAATTCTGCTATTGAAGTTAAATTATCTCTATTATTCTTATTGGATTCCTTCGTGCTTCTCAAGTCTTAATGCGTTACTCTACTAAATTATAACACTGACAGCGTAAAAAGTTCTCTTTAGCGTAATATAAATTGTTTTTAAACTATTTGTGGATCGGCCTTTTTCTCACCGCTTTTCTCGTAGCGCTCATTAAACTGTTATTTTTAGGAGATACAGAAGTATTTCTTCGGTTGATCAATAGCACTTTTGAGATGGCTAAGTCGGGTTTTGAGATAGCATTAGGCCTCACTGGCATCATGACGCTATGGCTCGGGATTATGCGCATCGGTGAAAAGGGAGGAATTGTTCAGCTTTTAGCTAAGCTAGTTACCCCTCTTTTTAAAAGAATTTTTCCTGAACTCCCGCCAGATCATCCTGCTATAGGTACGATGCTGATGAATTTTTCTATGAATTTTCTTGGGCTAGACAACGCTGCGCTACCGCTTGGCATCAAGGCGATGGAGCAATTACAAACGTATAACCCACAGAAAAATACAGCTTCTAATGCACAAATTATGTTTCTTGTGCTCAATACTTCAGGCCTTAGCGTTATACCTATTAGCATTATGGTTTATCGCGCCCAGTTGGGTGCTGCAGACCCCACAGACATTTTTATCCCCATCTTATTGGCCACTTTCTTCTCAACCATAGCAGGGCTCATTGCTGTTGCTATCTACCAAAAGATCAACTTATTTGATAAAGTCTTTTTACTTTACTTAAGTTGCTTTGTCCTCGTGGTAGCCCTTATCATAGGCTATGCTTACCAGCAACCTCCAGAAAAGCTACAAAAAGTTTCTTCCGTAGCAAGTAATTTGATTTTATGTACCGTCATTGTCGCTTTTATTCTTCTTGCTGTAAAGGAAAAGGTAAATGTATATGAAACTTTTATAGGAGGAGCCAAAGAGGGTTTTCAGGTAGCTATCCAGATTATTCCCTATTTAGTGGCTATGCTCGTAGCAGTGGGTGTTTTTAGAGCTTGCGGTGCAATGGACTGGCTTATCAAAGGGATCCACTTCACTTTTGCTAGCTTGGGCATTAATACAGATTTTGTACCTGCTTTACCCACTGCCTTCATGAAGCCACTTACAGGTAGTGGGGCTAGAGGCATGATGATCGACACGATGAAGACCTATGGGGCTGATTCTTTTGTGGGTAGATTAGCGAGTATTATGCAAGGGTCTACAGAGACTACTTTATATATGGTTGCTGTTTATTTTGGTGCTGTAAACATTCGTAAAACTCGGTATACAGTTATCTGTGGACTGATTGCCGACTTTTTTGGCATCTTAGCAGCTATATTGATGGGATACTTGTTCTTCTATGAGAATTAACGTAAGATTAAAATAGTCGACCCTTAACAAGTATTCAATACGGTGTTTTACACTTAAAATGACGATCTTAGCTCACAAAAACTCA
>JAKSDE010000016.1 GCA_022360235.1 Cytophagales bacterium | reverse complement strand
GCCGATATCAACGCAACAAGTAAAAAGGGTTGGACGCCCCTGCACGCGGCAGCAGCAAATGGCCATCAAACAATAGTAGAATACCTGACAGAGCAGGGTATGGATATCAATGTAGCTAGTAAGAAGGCTAGTACGTCCCTACACGCGGCAGCAGCAAATGGCCAGAAAGTGGTAGTAGTTTTAGAAAAAGCAGTCCAAGAACAACCCAAGAAGCTAATAGAGGCGGTATCACAGGGTGACATAGAGCAAGTAAAATTACTTCTAAGCCAGAGGGCGGATATCAATGAAGCTAGTAAGAAGGGTTGGACGCCCCTGCACGTGGCAGCTTACAATGGCCAGCAAGCGATGGTAGAATACCTGATAGAGCAGGGCGCTGATATCAACACAGCTAGTAAGAAGGGTTGGACGCCCCTGCACGTGGCAGCTCACAATGGCTATCAAGCGATAGTAGAGTACCTGACAGAGCGGGGCGCCGATATCAATGCAACAGATAAAGAGAGTAGGACGCCCCTGAGCCTGGCAGTAGCAAATGGCCAGAAAGAAGTGATAGCAGTTTTGGGCCGTTGGGATCATTTAAACGAAAGGCAACGGTTATGAAAAATAATTTGTCAAGCTCATAACCCATAGAACAAGTATGCTGTAAAGGTTAACTTCTTGTTTAATACGCTGTAGATCTTGCTTAAAATTAGATCTTTGGAGGTTTTTCAAGGCGTTCTCTTTAGTTTTTACCTGGAGTTGCAAATCTGCTATGACTTGGTAACTCTTTTGCAACTCTTCTTCTATAGTCTCTTAGGCAGACTTGAGCTTCAAGCTATTTTTCACACCAATTTCTCTAACCTTTTTGTGGAAAATAAGTAATAATTTTTATCCCGCCCTCTAAAAAAATAGGCTTATAATGACTATCTTAGCTCAAAAAAACTTATTTATAGAGTAGCAATATTGGCAAGAAAAACATGTAGGGCACGAAAAAACCTTGCAAAAAAATAACATGAACTATGCTCGGGAAACCACCTAATCAAGACCAACTGGAATTGTTTAAAGCAAATCTTAAGCAAATTCTTGATCCAAAACATCCGCTCCTGATTTTGGCACAGGCTATCCCTTGGAAAAAGCTTAAAAAAG
>JAKSDE010000017.1 GCA_022360235.1 Cytophagales bacterium | reverse complement strand
TATGACATGGAAGACTTTCAAGAAGAACGTGTTCATATAGACATCAGAGAGGATTTCAAGTTTAGAGGGTCGAAGTATTACTTGATCCATGCATTATACCAGTTAATCAAGAATGTACACAAGCATGCAGGCGTAGAGTGCGAAATAGAGATTTGGACCGAGGATTACAAGCTTCATTTCAGAGATAATGGGCGTGGTATTTCTAAAGAGAAATTATCGCATATTTTTGAGCATTTTTATAGTATTGACAAGTCTGGCACAGGTGTAGGGCTGGCTTTCTGTAAGCTAGTGATGGATACGTTTGGAGGTTCTATCAGTTGCGAAACAGAAAAAGGCAAGTACACTGAATTTATTTTATCGTTTCCCAAGGAGAAGGTAAAAGAACTTCCCGAAGAAGACGCTGACAAAGAAGAAGAGTGATAGGGAGCACCATTTTATTAGAAGAAGATGGTAGGGTCTCCCTAGCGCAAGGCAGCTGTAGCGTGAAGTTTTTTACTACTTATGCTTCCCCGAGTGCTCCTCTCCTGCCATTTTTACTTATCGGGCTATTTAGCTGACTATTTACGTTAAGATGAGCAATAGCTTGAAATAGCCGCTATGGAAACATGTAAAGCAATTGACCTGCTTTTATGCTTAATCGGTGTTACATAGCATAAATTAACGAATACTTGGTATAACTAATCGGAGCATCAGCTCATTATTAAACAATATTATTATGGAGCTTTATTTAGATTCAGCAGATTTAAAAGAAATAGAGACAGCTTTTGAACTAGGGGTGTTAACAGGGTTGACGACTACGCCTACGTTTATACACCGGGAGGGTATTACCGATGTAGATGGTGTTATCTTAAAGCTATCGAAAATGGTTCCTATTTTGCAAGTAGAAGCATTGGGAGAGAACAGTGAAGAAATTTGTCACGAAGCTAACCGGCTTATCAGTCTTGGGCTGAACAAGCATGAGACTGTTTTCAAGATTCCGATTAATAACGAAGGTATCAAGGCTTGTAAACAGCTTAGTAAGGAAGGATTCTTAGTGAATATTCATTTAGTATACACCTTACAGCAAGCCTATATGGCAATGATAGCAGGTGCTACGTACGTATGTCCACTCATAGGGCGTCTGCAAGACGAGGGGAACGATGCTTTATCGCTTGTATCGCATTGTGTGGCTATGGTGCAACGGTTCAATGCATCTACCAAAATTATGTTTTCTTCTGTACGGCATGCAGAGCACGTGAGAAACGCTATCAACCTTGGAGCCCATGCTTGTACAGTCCCATGGAAAGTGATGAAAAATTTGACGCAAAACAACTTTACGAAAGTAGGTATCCAACAATTTGTAGCGCATACTAACTTGATGAAAATGCGGGTCAGCGAAGTTATTCAAGAGGGGAAGCCAACCGTAGCGCTCGATACTGGCGTGACAAGTGCCTTAGTAGAGATGACAGTCTCTGGGCTGGGGGTAGTGGCTGTAGTTGACAAGGAAGGTAAAGTAGTAGGCGCCTTCACAGATGGTGACTTGAGAAGATATTTACAAAAAGAAGGAGAGCAGCTTTTAAAAAAGAAAATGGCTGATTTTACTTTTAAAAAGCCTATTGCTATTATGCCCGATGCTTTACTCTACGATGCTGTCAACATGTTTAAAACCTATCAAGTAGATAACTTATTCGTAGTGGATCAAGAAGATAAGCTTGTGGGAATACTAGACATTCAAGATCTCCTTCAAATGAATTTGATTTCATGAAAAAGTTTGACTTGCTCCGGGCTTTATATGGAAACGAAGGGGGAGAATTTATACTTCCTGCTACATCGCTAGCTAACAAATTAGCTTCGATCAAAGCTTATTTGTTCGATTGGGATGGCGTGTTTAATGGGGGAGTAAAGGGCCTGAACACGCATAGTACTTTTTCAGAAATAGATGTGATGGGAAGTAATCTTCTGCGATTGAGCCATTGGCTGGAAAATAACCTCCTACCTCTTGTAGCCATCATTACAGGAGAAGCGAACAAAACAGCCCGTTGGCTGGGTGAACGGGAGCATTTTGACGTTGTTTATTGGAGTATTAAAAATAAAAAAGTAGCCTTAGACCATTTCTGTGCACAATGGGATGTCCAACCGCAAGAGATTGCTTTTGTGTTTGACGATGTGCTAGATCTTCCTCTTGCACAAGCAGTAGGCCTTCGTTTTATGGTTAGCAACAAGGCTAATCCTCTTTTCAAGACGTACGTAAGAAAGAAGCAACTGGCTGACTATATCACTGGCCAACCAGGTAATGGTTATGCCCTTAGAGAGGTCACTGAACTAATGATTGGGCTTCGGGCTAATTACGACACGACCTTAGAAGAGCGCATAGGCTATACGCATCGCTACCAGGAATACCTTACCGTCAAAAATAAACGAACTACTGCTTGTTATACCTATGAAAATGAGGCAATAATAGCAGCTACACAGACTTTATAGCCTACATTCCGCAGCAAATTTTTTTGAAATACACTTCGATTCGGAACTCAGAACTCAGAACTGTCGGGTAAGAGGGTGGTGTTGCCACCACCGTCTCCCCTAAGAACGCAGCGAGCAAGTTTCCCCGCACTGCGCTTCTTCGACCAGCGGAAACTCCATCACAAACTCGGCGTAAGAACCCTCCCCTTGTTTTGAACGACAGTAGATGCAACCGCCTAAACCCTCCATGATCTTTTTACACATTCCTATTGCTGAAAACCCTAGGAATTTACTCTAGTTCTTAGTGCTGATGTTGCTTTCAAAACACCTAACGATCCTCTAAGGTAGGGGCTATGCTTCATCACATGCTCTTGCTCTTGTTGAATAAAAGCATGGCGAATCTCTATGAATTAGCCGTTAGGGTTAAAGATGCGCTCACTTCTTTGGAAAACGTTTCCCCTTTGGATTTCGGTACGGCCTTGCTATGGAAGAGGTGAGTGAATAGTCCCTTGATGGAACCTGGCAAAGCTAGGATAGCTGCGCAAGCTCTCCTTTGCTCAGGCCAGTAGCTTTAGAAGTAACATCAAGGGATATTCCTTGTTGACTTAAATTTTTAGCCGTTTCAAGAAATACCTTCTTGTCTTCCTTCTTCTCTACCTTCTTTTTTACCTTGGTTATACTTAAATTCTAAGTTAGCGGCTTCTTTTTCGGCAAGCGTTTTGGCATCTAAGTACAGCTTGTATTCATCCTCCGATAAGCTGTACTGTTCTATCTGCTCATAAGCTTCGAGAATGAGCGGATCTTTTAACGTCTTG
>JAKSDE010000370.1 GCA_022360235.1 Cytophagales bacterium | reverse complement strand
TGAGCCCACCGGTAGATGTTGAGCCTGTGGTAGCCAGTGTGGCGGGTACCAAAGCTATATACAATGAGGTTATGAGCATGTAGCACCAAAATCTACTTTAATTCTCTTCATGAAAGTTTTCCCCAAAATACTCTGACCAAAAGTTCTTTAGATAGCAGAGGCCTGGCTACTGAGCTGAACAGTTAGTGCTGACAAGGACAAATCTTGGGCTTGTCTACATGACTGGTTGACCACAGACAGTAAGAACCTGTGATCAGTGTAGATCTACACCCTGTGAAATTCTCTGCTACATAGGTTGTTTACTGCACTACAGTGTTGAAGTTGAGGTAGCATGCTGAATTTTGGGTTTGGGCTTGGTGTACATGGAATGCATGCATTTTGATGGTGAAGGTGGCAATCTCAGAAGTCAGAGATGCATTTGAATTGTTCAAGTCTGGAGAGCTTTTTTATATGTGAATGCAAATGGTTTTCTTACAAATGCAAAGGTGTGAGGTGTCATTGGTTGGCTACTTAAGCTTCACTGTGGGTGATGTCTCTAATTTTTATGGACCTGACCTACATGCAACCCTCTTTGGCCTAGTATTGGTAATGATTCACACATGATTAAGGCTTCTTAGAGTTTTGACCTCCTTTATTGAGCTGCTGACTGCACCTTGGGAGCTGCTGTGCATGTCTCTTTGCATCATGCTGCAGTCCCTGAAAATGCTGGGATCAACAACCAACTGTACTTGGACCATGACAGTGGCACAAGGATGCGGTGCCAAGGCAAGGAGAACAGTAACAAATGCCATTTAGAAGACTGTTAGCTACTTTGGATGTAAGGGGCACGCTGCTGTGCTACCCCAAACAGTAGGCATCACACTATAGCACAGCAGGTATGGCACCACAGCGTACTACAAGTACCAGTGCCCTCTGCCTACCTTGGTTCTAGGCCCTTAGCTACCTTTACCCTTTCAGACTCTACATTTGGTTTCAGGAGCGAAATATCCTATACTTTTGTTTTCTGACTTCAATTCTTAGACAACAGTTGTATTCTGTGTCGCCCATCCTTTTGCAACCAGTTTGTTCAATCACCAAAACACGTAAAGCCGGCATGGAGCAGATTTCTGACCTGTACGCTTTGGAGAACACCGCCGAGGCCACTGCCTCAACCTCAAGAAACACAGGCAGCAGGAATGCAAATGGAAGATTATTTGCGTGGTTGCAACAAGCACTTGCATGAATTGGCGTTCTCGAGCAGGACCTGGCAGCAGAGAGAGCTGCTTGCCAAAATGACGTTGATGGAGCGGCCTAGCAGGTGC
>JAKSDE010000018.1 GCA_022360235.1 Cytophagales bacterium | reverse complement strand
TTTTTTTAAGTGAAGTAACATACCTTAGACTATTGTCCTAAATATGGGGACCACTTCTACCTACCCCACTATTGTTGTTTGCATGGAACACGGTAAGCCCGTAGTTTTCCCTCAGGGAAAGCGATCCGCAAGGAAAGCCGATAGAACTGCGGGTAAAGGATCACAGAGAAAGCGAATGCTGACTTGTAATGAGTCAGATAGGGCTTGCCCCACCAGGCAAGATGAGCCCGCGCGAAAGCGAGCAGACTTCTGTGAGGTACTCCCTTATGTGAAAGATGGAAAACTCTTGAACAGGAGAAAGCAGCTGATGGCGTAGCAACGCTGGTGCACTCCTGGGCCAGAGCGAAAGCTTGGACAAAAGAGCCTCCAGTAGGGTAAAGGTTGCGTGCGCTCACTAATGGGACGTATGAAGCAACCGGCTACATCAACATCAAGCTGTGGCTTAGGAGTGCTTGAGCCAGTGCGGGGAAACTTGCTTGCTGCGTTCTTAGGGGAGACGGTGGTGGCAACACCACCCTCTTACCCGACAGTTCCGAGTTTTAGGTGGGTTGTACTGAACCGTATTAAACCCCTTGGCTACTACAAGGGAAGATAGCTTCCAAATTCTTCTTTGAGAGTGCGTTTGTATTAATCAATTTCCCACGATAACTTTGGTTATCAATCTTCTTGCTTTAAACAATTTTTTAGGCTGTTATAATGAAATACAAAGGCTTTATCGTTTTTTTGACAATTCTTGTTTCTTTACTTTGCTTATATTATCTATCCTTCACCTGGGTATCGGCAAGTGTTCAAAAAAAAGCTACCGTGTACGCTACCGATGAAGAAGGCAATACTTACTTTTCAAAAAAACAGGCTTATCTAGATTCTGTATGGCGAGCGCCAGTTTACAACTTGTTGGGAATACAGTATACCTACGAAGAAGTAAAAGAAAATGAGCTAGGGCTAGGATTAGACTTGCAAGGAGGTATGCATGTGACGTTAGAGATCTCTCCTCTAGAAATCATCAAGGGGCTAGCGGGGAATAGTAAAGACGAAGCCTTTCTCACGGCGCTTGAAGAAGCGCAAAAAATCAAGCAAGCGCAGGTAAAAGAAAATTTTACTAAACTTTTCCATCAAGCCTACCAAAGATTGCGTCCTACAGGAAAGTTGAGCGATATCTTTGCTACCGCTGCTAATCGCTCCCGCATCAGCCAGGAGTCAAGTGACCAAGAAATTTTAAATATCATCCATAAAGAGGTTAACAGTGCTGTTGATCGTTCCTTCAATATCTTACGAACACGTATCGATCGGTTTGGCACTTCCCAGCCTAACATCCAACTTTTACAAGGCAGTGGAAGGATCCAAATCGAATTACCCGGCGTCAATAATCCTGAACGCGTAAGAAAGCTTTTACAAGGTGTAGCTAAGCTGACGTTTTGGGAAGTATATGAAATACAAGAAATAATCGAACCATTACAGGCGATCAATGATTTGCTTGTGAAGGAACAAAAAGCAACCATCGCAGAAGGTCAGACAGAGGAAACACAAGATTTAGCCACCTTACTTTCCTCTGAAGCAAGCCAAGGCACAGCTGCTACTCCAGCGGATCAGTCCCAGCAAAGTGATTCTTCTCATGGGCAGACTCCTTCGGTAGTATCTCCTATCTTTCGTCTGTTAAAATCATCCTATGGCTTGGTATATGCACCTTCTGACACTGCTACGATTAACCATATCTTCAAAAGAAGTGATGTAAAAGCACTTTTGCCTAACGATATAGTGTTTTTATGGGAGGTAAAACCTCAAAAAATAGATAATGGCTCAGAAGTCTTAACGCTTTATCCCATCAAACAAAGCAGAAAGGGCAACGCCTTGCTTGAAGGAGATGTAATTACTGATGCACGTCAGGATTTTGACGAACAAGGCCGACCGGCAGTGAGTATGCAGATGCATAGTAGTGGTGCAAGAAGTTGGAAAAAGATTACAGCTAATAATCTTGGAAGAAGAATTGCTATTGTGCTAGATGACTATGTTTATTCTGCTCCTGTCGTCAACACAGAAATTCCTAACGGAAGCTCTCAAATCTCTGGAAACTTTACGGTTGAAGAAGCCAAAGATTTGGCGAATATACTCAAAGCAGGCTCCCTTCCTGCTCCTGTAAAAATTGTAGAAGAAGCAATCATTGGCCCTACCCTTGGAAAAGAAGCTCAAGTACAAGGCATTGTATCTATGTTAGTAGGGTTAGGACTCGTTTTCTTATTCATGTTTGCCTATTATGCAAAGGGTGGTTCTATTGCCAACCTAGCACTTATCTTCAATGTATTATTCATCCTTGGTATTCTAGCTCAACTCAATGCCTCACTCACCTTGCCTGGTATTGCAGGAATTGTACTCACCATCGGCATGTCGATTGATGCTAATGTACTCATCTTTGAACGTATTCGAGAAGAACGCAAGGAAGGCGCTATGATGAAGGTAGCGATTGCGAATGGTTATAATAAAGCTTATAGCTCTATTGTGGACGCTAATGTAACTACCTTTTTAACAGGCCTCATTCTCTATCTATTAGGACAAGGTCCTGTGCGCGGCTTCGCCACTACCCTCATGATTGGTATCGCTAGCTCTTTCTTTTCGGCAGTCTTCATCACACGCGTCATTGTAGCATGGTTAGCTAAAAAAGGAAAAGAGGAAAGGCTCACCTTTTCTTTCTCTTATACCAGCGATCTTTTAAGCAATTTGAACTTTGACTTTTTTACAAGACGCAAGTTGTCCTACCTCTTTTCGGCTGTCTTTATTGGTGTTGGTCTACTACTCATTGTAGGGCAAGGCGGCTTGAATTTAGGCGTTGACTTTACAGGGGGAAGATCTTATGTGGTCACCTTTGACCGCCCTATGGAAGTTTCTGTGCTCAAAACAAAATTAGCTGATAGCTTTGACGACCAAGGTACAGAAGTCAAAACCTATGGCGCCAATAATGTTGTAAAAATTACGACAAGCTACTTGATTAAAAACGAATCAACAGAGGGGGATGAACAAGTTCAAGAAGCCTTAATAAAAGGACTAGAAGACTTTACAGGGTTAAAATACATAGACAATACAGCAACGTTAAGCGAAGGGACTTTTATGATTGCTAGCTCTTCTAAAGTAGGTGCTACGATTGCAGGTGATATTAAGACGGCTGCCCAACAATCTATCATCCTTTCGCTTATCATGATTTTCTTGTATATCTTAGTGCGCTTTCGTAAATGGCAATTTGGATTGGCTGCCGTAATAGCTCTTTTCCATGATAGTTTAACAGTATTAGCAGCCTTTGCCATTGCTAGAGCTTTGGGCTTTGTGTATGAGGTAGATCAGGTGTTTATTGCAGCGATACTTACGGTGATTGGTTATTCCATCAATGATACAGTCGTCGTATTTGATCGTATTAGAGAAACGATGCGATTAAAGCCAGAAAACAACTTCGTACAAACAGCGAATCGTTCTATCAATGAGACAATGAGTAGAACGCTGATTACTTCTCTCACAACGCTCATCGTCGTACTCATCCTCTTCATTTGGGGAGGAGAAGTGTTAAGAGGCTTCTCGTTTGCCCTGTTGATAGGAATTATCTTTGGAACGTATTCTTCTATATTTATTGCTAGCCCTCTTGTAATAGATTTATCGAAGAAATACAACAGTAAGTAGGCTATAGAAGCTAGAGTTCTCAGTTCCGAGTTCTTAGTTTCGAGTTTTAAGAACTTTTTCTAAATTCTACGCTTACTACCAGAGAGAGGATCAAATCTGCCGTATTTGATATCAATGTGCCTAACTCATCATAATTTTTTTAGTACTATTTTGTTTAATTATAGGTATTTTTGTAGATATACAAATTATTTGTAGCTTTATAGGTCTATAGCTTCGTGCGTACGGTTATAGCATAAGATCAGGGCAGATAACAGAGAATACCTGGCACGAACCTACAGGGAAACAAAAAAATTTTACCTTATGGATTCAATACAAACAAATGCTGCCTTCTTAGAAAAAGAATTAGAGTGGTTAGTAAAAGTAATAAGTATGCGTGTAGACATTAGTATGCGTGTAGACGTTAGTATTAGTATAAGAGAGAAAAAGAATACCAACCAAATGATGGCTACCCTACCTCCTCCTGATGCTAGCCAAGACCCTTCCCTCTATGCTGAAACGATCAGAAAGTTTAAGATGAACTTTGAGGAACGAATTGTTTTAATACTTGCTTTGTCCGCTGATATTAAGCCAGAACTGCTAACGATTCTTTTTAGTAAGGATGAAAAAGGGAACAAGGAGTATGCAGCGTGGGGGAGCATCCAAGGTGTTGACCACAGGAGCATCTTTCCTACTATTCAAACGGCCCTTTTTATTTTGGCAGGACACGATATAAAAAAACGGATTGCTTTGATGTACCTCTTTGACAAAGGCCATTTCTTTTCCAAAGCTAATATACTTTGCTATAAGGCTTCTAAAAATAATAAGCTTAGCATAAGTGACGAGCTTATGGTCTCAGAGGAGTATAGTATGCTACTTACCAGAGGAAAGCCATACACACCCACGTTCAGTACCCAATTTCCCGCTTCTCTTATTACAACCTCTTTAGAATGGAAAGATTTAGTACTAGATTACAAAACCGCTCAAGGAGTAGAAGAAGTAAAAAAGTGGATCAAGCATAGAAGTACTTTATTACATAAGATGAGTTATAATACAAAATTACGAGGGTACCGCATCTTATTGAGTGGCCCGCCCGGAGTAGGTAAAACGTTCACAGCTACGCTGCTAGGCAAGGCTACCTCCATGGACGTATATAAAGTAAATCTAGCCATGATCGTTTCCAAGTACATTGGAGAAACAGAAAAAAACTTGGCCCGCCTATTTCAACAGTCAGAAAATAAAAACTGGATCCTGTTCTTTGATGAAGCTGATGCACTGTTTGGCCAAAGAACCGTCACCAAAGATGCGCGTGACCGTTATGCCAACCAAGAGGTAGCTTATCTGCTGCAAAGAATAGAATCCTTCTCCGGCGTCATAATTTTAGCTACCAACTTAAAAGGGAATATTGATGAAGCTTTTTTAAGAAGGTTTCAGGCTATTATAGAGTTTCCTCAGCCAGACGCTGAGCAAAGACTCTTATTGTGGCAAAAGGCGTTTGAAGGTCCCATTGGCCTTGACAAAGGGGTGGATCTAGCGCAGATTGCCCATGACTACGAGGGCGTCACAGGAGGGGCAACCCTCAACGTACTCTACTACTGCCTGCCCGAAGCGATGGAAAGACCGTCGCGCTTAATTATGCATGAAGATATTGTCAGAGGTATTGAAAGAGAAATTCGAAAAGACGGAGGAACGATCTTTCGAAGGCGGTATTAGAATTCTTAGTTTCGAGTTTTTAAAACTTTTCCCCTTCTACGTTACTAAGAACTAGAGTAAATTCCTAGGGTTTTCAGCAAGCGGTAAAGCCAAGATGTATCCCTACTTGTACTTTTCACTTCGCTTACGCTCCTTGCTAATGCTTCTGGCTCTCCCATTAAGTCTTCTGCCCTGGAGGGAGTGACTGCTTTCCCTTCTTTATCAGCAGCAGACTCCTTATCCTCTTCACCACTTATGAGATGCTCTTCCGCATCATAAAAGGCTGTACCTTCTTTATCAAAATAAGGGCACAGAGCCTCAAACTTATCATCTTTCTCAAACAGATCTATCTCTCGCTCTCGATCGCTCTCTAGTAGGTTGCTAGCCTCTTGATCAGACATTTCTTGGGAATGATATTCTTTGCCTCCTACCACCCTTCCTTGTTCTACGTCGCCTATGGTCACGGATTGCTCTTTGGGGTGCCCACCACCCCAGGGGTTAAACACCATTTGACGCAACTTAGCTGATACGTTGCTGGCAGTCTCTAGGGCACTGCTGACCATACTAGAAGTTCGCTTTGTTGTCTTGTCTATTCCCTTCAATAGTTGGTTTCTATAAATATCTATACCTCGACCTATAGTATTTCCAATTAACCCACTAAATGGGTAGACAGCAGCTAGCCCTCCCAATGTATGGAGGAAAGTTATACCACGTGTGGGTAACCATCTACCGACAGCTTGGGCGGCAAGGTAGAGGCCCGTACTCTTACCAATAGGAACAAAGAGGTAGTCAAATGCAACATTCACTCCTCCCCTTAAGCCCGTTCTCACTTTACCTAGTCCCCAGTTTATCATTTCTTTAACGGGATTTCGTGCCGCCTCCCTCTCCAGCCTGGCTATTTCCTGCGGTGCAAGGTCAAGTAGATTATGGACAGCAATGATTTTATCCTGCTCTTTGTTCTCCAACCACTCAGCTACCTGCCTATTTAATTTTTCTCTTGCTTCGTTAGCTCCTTCTTCATCTCCTTGTTTTCTATAGTTCTGGTATTCCTTAAGCGCCTTTTGAATATCTTGAAATAAATCTCCTTTTAAGTTTGGGGTTATCCTCGCATACCAAGATAAGTCTACCTCCCCCTTGTTGAGTACCTGATGGAGGATCTTTACAAACAGGTACGCATTGAGTAATTGCTGATGGGTACGAACGCTAAACCCCCCGATACGTCGATTCCTATTCTTTTTTAACCATTCCTTCCCCACCTTGACTCCTCTTTTGATAACCGCTATTTTCTCGCCAAAGGAAGGAACATTCCCAACCTCTGCAAATTCTTTTTGGGTAGTTTCCAATGCTGCATCTCTGCCCCATAAACCCCATAAATTCCATAAACTACGAGTGCTTTGCTTACCTATACCCGCTATGGCCTCTTCAAATTTTTTCTGTGTCTCTTCCTCTCTAGCTTGTAAGTCAGCGGGTGTCAGCTTTTGACTGGCTGACAGCTCCATGACCCGGCTTAGTCTTAACGTAGCCACCTCTTTGAGCTCTTGGCTTACAATGACCTTCTCTTTGGTGTGGGCGTGAGAGAGCCACTGGGTGGTGAGCTGCCTTAATGGTTTGCGCATTGCACACGCGTTGGATCGGTCATCTCTTTGCTGGTAGTACTCATACCGTTTCAGAGCTCTTTTGATTTTGCTAAAGGTAGTGCTGAAAAGCAATCTTCCTGATTTCAACCCCTTTGCCTCACGGGCAAGGTTGTCGAGCTTGCTCTCAGAGATGTCGTCCCATACCTCTCCTACTGTTTGATGTAACTGCTTGACAAGCTTATAGACCGCGAGTAACTCCTGATGGGTACGGCGAGAGAGAAATCTACCCTTACCAAAATTCTTTTGCTGCCAATCGTCGATTCTACTGATGAGCTCCTCTAAATGGGCGATTTCTTGGCCACTCGTGGCTGCTCCATTTACTGCTAATATTTCGCTTTGTAGTGCTTCCCATTCAGCATCAGACTCTGTCCGCATGTTGAACGCTATTCTCGATAGCAATTCCAAATCTTCTTTTTCTTTTCTATTACTGTGGGAGGAATATCCTCCCATCTTTCGATCCAGGCTTCGCTCGATGTATTGCAAGTAGGCTGCCTCATCAGCACGTAACGATTGATCCCTCCCACTGCTAGCCTTCTCCTCTCTTCGACGCCTAAAAGAGAATATAGTTCTTGACTGATGATCTTTCTTTTCATTCTCTTTATTCCCCCCAAAAAACATAGACATACTAAAACTATTTAAATGAATGACACTTTTGAAACTTTTCCTTCTCTCTTTACTTCAAACAAATAAACCATTCCTACTTTTTCTTGTAACTACGTAGTAGTTTTTCCATCTTATCTTTTTGTTCATCATCTTCAATGCCTTCTAGCTCCTCCTGCACTCCATACTCACGTTTATCCTTTACCTCAACATTAGCTCCTTCTTCTAATAAATAGACTACTACATCACGATGCCCATACCATACAGCATACAACAAGGCTGTCTTACCACGCTTATCTGTTGCCTCTATATTAGCACCTTTTCCTACCAAGAGCTTTACAATCTCCAGGTGCCCCTCAGAAGCGGCATCGTGCAAGGCTGTCTTACCACGATTATCTGCTGCATCTATTGTAGCACCTCTTTCTACCAGGAGCTCTACAGCCTTCGTGTGCCCCGCATAAGCGGCTTTGTGCAAGGCTGTCTCTCTACCTGCCAACTCTCCTGCCCTCATATCCACCTTCGCACCTGCATCTAAAAATAGTTTCATCAAGCCCACGTTACCAGCGACGGAAACCTTAATTAAAGGCGTGTAACCAAAGCCCCCCTCATGTACTGAATTTACTACTGCTTCTGCTATGCCCTTTCTTTTTGCTTCTTCGAGTACCTTTTCGATTTCCTTTTTGAATGCTTCTTCGAATGCTTCTGTATCTTCGTCGTCGAAGTAATATTCGCCTTTGAGGACCTCAAAGAGCTACTTTGACAATCTTTCGAGGTCAGTTGTTCCTGCTGGGGTGCTGCTCGCTGTTTCTGGTGGATTGTCGCCTTTAGTAGCATTCTGCCCTGTCGGGTGGAGGTTGTCTTTGTCCATCTTAATATACTTTTGGGTACAGTGGGTGCATAAAATTCCTGTTATAAGGAAGATAATAAAGTTTTTCATGATTTTTTTGATTTATAGGGTGAAACATTTTGCTATACGATTAAATTCCTACCTGTATAATACAACTTTATTATTAAAAAAGCAAATAAATAGGGTGCTAAATTTTTTTATTGATTACAGTGGGCGCATAAAATTCCTGTTATAAGGACGATAATAAAGATTTTAATTATTTTTTGACTGATAGTATAAAATATTTTGTTATACGATTAGCTTCATACCTAAATAATACAACTTTATTATCAAAAAAGTAAATAAATAGGATACTCAATTTCTCCTTTCGTGGGGATAGTAGCACAGCTCCTTCTGCTCAACCGTCCGTCAATGACCCAAGCGCCCCTGCAATCAAGGCGTCAATAAGAAAAAAAGTAATCGACTATAGTAAGGACGCGCTCTCTTCTTATTATGGCCAAATTTCCTTAAGGAATCATCTAAAAATATAACTATTTATTGCTAAAAGATAATTTCAAAAATAATTTTGAAAAAAAATTT
>JAKSDE010000214.1 GCA_022360235.1 Cytophagales bacterium | reverse complement strand
TTCGGCTTGCAGGACAAGATGTACAACGAGGTACTTTTTCCCATAGACATGCTATACTTAATCATACAGAGACCAACGAGCCTTATTATAACCTTGCTCATATTGACGAAAAGCAGGGAAAGTTCAGTATCTACAATTCATTACTTTCTGAAAATGCAGCCTTAGGATTTGAGTTTGGCTATGCCATGGCTAGTCCTGATTCCCTTACTATCTGGGAAGCACAGTTTGGCGACTTTGCTAATGGCGCTCAACTCGTTGTCGATCAATTTATCAGTTGTTCAGAAACCAAGTGGCAGCGAATGAGCGGGTTGGTGTTGCTTTTACCGCATGGCTATGAAGGGCAAGGCCCTGAGCATTCAAGCGCTCGTTTAGAACGTTTTTTACAACTCTCGGCAGCGTATAATATGCAAGTAGTCAACATTACTACCCCCGCTAACTTTTTTCATGCATTAAGAAGACAGTTGGCCTGGCCTTTTAGAAAGCCATTGATAGTTATGTCGCCGAAATCACTGTTAAGACATCCTAAGGTGCTTTCGCCTATCAAAGATTTTACTAAAGGAGGCTTTAAAGAGGTATTAGACGATGATTTTGCCACAAAAAAGACGGCGAAGAAGATACTCCTTTGCACAGGTAAGCTATACTATGAGTTGTTAGAAAAACAACAGAAAGACCAAAGAAAGGACATCGCTATTGTTCGCTTAGAGCAATTATATCCATTCCCCGAAAAACAGTTGCAGCAACTATTACAAACCTATAATAAAAAAGCAAAACATGTTTGGATACAGGAAGAGCCTATCAATATGGGTGCATGGTCTTTCCTATCGCATAGATTCAAACAAGGAGAATTAGAACCCATCGCTAGAAAAGCTGGGGCTTCTCCTGCTACAGGCTTTCAAAAGGTACATACAAAAGAACAGCAAGAACTTATTGACAAAGCATTTGCATAGTTTTGAAATACACAACCTATAGAGGTTAACATTTGTAAGGATTGGATAGCATAAAAAGCTTTCTAATTCAATAGTAGCTAATTTGCTCAACCTATAATTTATTAAGAACTAACTATTACTTACTAAACGCTATAAAAAAGATGAGTACTACCATGAAAGTCCCTCCAGTAGGAGAATCTATTACAGAAGTAACCGTAGCCCAATGGTTTAAAAAACAAGGAGATTACATAGAAATGGATGAGGTAATTTGTGAACTAGAATCCGATAAGGCTACTTTTGAGCTCAACGCTGAAGCGGCAGGCGTACTCCATCCTAAAGCAAAGGAAGGCGATACGCTCAAGATAGGTGCTGTAATTTGTGAAATTGATACAACTGCTAAAGCAAATGAGCAACCCCAACAAACTGCTGATACTCCCCCTGCCCCAACACAAAATGAAAAAAGCGTTGGCAAAGAAGAAAAAAGTATAGAAACTGCTAAACCTCAAAAGACAAATGAAGTAGTTACTATAAAGGTACCTGCTATAGGCGAATCTATCACAGAAGGAACTATCGCTTCTTGGTATAAGAAAGAAGGAGACTTAGTAATGCTCGATGAAGTCATTGCTGAAATAGAATCGGATAAAGCCACTTTCGAAATCCATGCAGAAGCACAAGGAATTTTACACATTAATGCCCAAGAGGGTGATACAGTTGAAATAGGCGGTACTATCTGTACCATAGAAGTAACAGAGGGAGCACCACCACAAGCTGCTACTCCCCAACGTGAAGAGAAGTCAACCGCTGAAGCTACCCAACCATCAATCATGTCTAACCAAAGTCATATTCAAGGGAGTCCTTCGCCACTCGCTAGCAAAATCCTCCTTGAAAGAGGCATTGATCCCCAAAGTGTGCAAGGCACGGGAGTAGGGGGTAGAATTACCAAAAGTGATGCTTTGAAAGCAGAAAAGTCAATTCCCAAGCCTTCAGAAGAAATAGAAAAGACAACACCCGACAAAGCCGTAGGCCAACCACATAGAAACCAGCGTAGAGAAAAACTCTCAGCGATACGTAAAACCATAGCAAGAAGACTCGTAGCCGCTAAGAACGAGACAGCAATGCTCACTACCTTCAATGAGGTGAACATGGAGCCTGTAATGACATTAAGAAAGAAATATAAAGAAGCCTTCAAAGAGAAATACGAAGTCAATCTGGGCTTCATGTCATTTTTTACTAAAGCAGTATGTATGGCTTTACAAGCGTGGCCCACAGTCAATGCTAGGATCGATGGCGATGAGATTGTTTGCCATGATTTTTGTGATGTTGCTATTGCCGTCTCTACGCCATATGGTTTAGTAGCACCTGTCATTAGAAATGCAGAAGGTCTCACCTTTGAACAGATTGAAAAGGAAGTAGTAAGGCTAGCCACAAAAGCTAGAGAAAACAAACTCAGTATTGAGGAAATGACAGGCGGCACTTTTACCATCACCAATGGTGGCATATTTGGCTCTATGCTATCTACTCCTATTATTAATATACCCCAGTCAGCCATTTTGGGGATACATCATATTGTAGAACGCCCTGTGGCGATTAGTGGCCAGGTCGTCATTAAGCCTGTCATGTATGTAGCACTCTCTTATGATCATCGCATTATTGATGGCAGGGAGTCAGTGAGTTTTCTGTATAGAGTAAAAGAACTGATTGAAGATCCTACCAGACTTTTACTAGGTGTTTAGTAGCGTATGGACTCAGTATTGTATTCAAGCCTGTTGATACAAGTTCTGGAACAATCGAGACAAGTAGGTTGCGTTTGTTCCCAAAAAGCGCTGCATCTCTACCGCAGAGAAGCAGTTGCAAATTTTCATAACGCTCACTTTCATTAATTTTTAAATTATAACTAACATTATCATGGAACCATTAGGAAAGCTAGATATTGCCCTTGTCTTATTGTACTTTTTGGTAACCTTACCTGTCCCTCCTGAGAGGAGAACCTAAACTCGGAACTAAAAAAATAGCACCATCGAGCGTTATTAAGGATCAACTAACCTACCAAAACTATCATGAAAGACGATAGGAAAAATTTATAAAATTGCTTACCTTCGTGCGTAAGCAATAAACAATGGAAGGAATAGCAACAAAAAGTGAGAATACCTATTCAGCAGGAAACATTCAGGTACTAGAAGGCTTGGAGGCGGTGAGAAAACGACCTGCGATGTATATCGGAGATATAGGCGTTAAAGGACTTCACCATTTAGTGTGGGAAGTAGTTGACAACGCTATTGACGAAGCCCTGGCAGGCCATTGTACTGAAATTAAGCTACAAGTCCATGAAGACAATGCTATTACTGTCACTGATAATGGAAGAGGTATTCCTACCGACATACACCCTAAAGAAAAGAAGTCTGCTTTAGAGGTTGTCATGACTGTATTACATGCAGGAGGTAAATTTGATAAAGATACTTACAAAGTTTCAGGAGGGCTGCACGGTGTAGGTATCTCTTGTGTGAATGCCCTATCAGCCTATTTAAAAGCTACTGTGCATAGAAATGGTAAGATTTATCAACAAGAATATGAGCGAGGCAAACCCCTTGATGCAGTTAAAGAGATTGGCACGACAACGACTACGGGCACGACGATTTACTTCAAGGCTGACCCAAAAATCTTTACTACTACTGTCTACACCTATGATACCATTGCTTCTAGACTCAGAGAACTTGCCTATCTTAATGCCGGCCTCAGAATTTATCTAGAAGATCGGAGAGAAAAAGACGATCATCATCAGCCAGTAGTAGAAGAATTCTATTCAGAAGAAGGATTGAAAGCGTTTGTCACTTACCTCGACGATATGCGAGAGAAGCTGATTCCTGAGTCTATCTTTATAGAAGGAGAGAAAAACGGAATATCCGTTCAGGTTGCTTTGAATTACAATACCACATTTTCAGAAACAGTGGTTTCTTATGTAAATAACATTAATACGATTGAGGGAGGAACGCATGTAGCAGGCTTTAGAAGAGCACTTACGCGTACCTTGAAAGGCTACGCGGAGAAGTCTGGGTTACTAGAAAAAACAAAAGTAGAGATTACAGGAGATGACTTCAGAGAAGGGTTGACCGCTGTTATTTCGATGAAGATTGCTGGACCGCTGTTTGAAGGACAAACAAAGACAAAGTTAGGTAACTCTGAAGCCTCAAGCACGGTAGACACATGCGTCAGTGAAGTACTGGGCTATTATCTAGAAGAGCATCCCAAAGAGGCCAAGACTATTGTCTCAAAAGTAATCCTTGCTGCCCAAGCACGTCAAGCTGCCCGTAAAGCCAGGGAAATGGTGCAACGGAAGAATGCACTTACAGGAAGTGGCCTGCCTGGCAAACTAGCTGATTGCTCAGAGAAAGACCCTGCTCTCTCTGAACTTTTTCTTGTTGAGGGAGACTCGGCAGGCGGTACTGCGAAGCAAGGAAGAGATAGAAGATTTCAAGCTATCTTACCTTTGAGAGGGAAAATTCTTAATGTAGAAAAAGCCCAAGAGTACAAAATTTATGAGAATGAAGAAATTAAAAATATGCTTACTGCCCTCGGCATAACCTTTGGTGTAGAAGAAGATGCCAAAGCTGTCAATACGGAAAAGCTACGCTATCATAAAATTATTATTATGACCGATGCCGATGTAGATGGAAGCCATATCCGTACACTTATTTTGACCTTCTTCTTCCGCTATATGAATGAAGTGATTAAAAAAGGCTACCTCTATATTGCCCTGCCTCCTCTTTATTTAGTAAAAAGAGGAAAAGTAGAACGCTATTGTTGGACAGAAAAAGAACGAGAAGCTACCATTACAGAATTAGCCCAAGATGGAAAAGTAGAAGCTGTGGATGTACAGCGCTATAAAGGTTTAGGAGAGATGAATGCAGAACAACTCTGGGATACAACCATGGATCCTGAAAATAGAAATCTAAAACTAGTAACCATAGCCTCTGCAGCAGAAGCTGATCACTTATTTTCTATGCTTATGGGTGATGAGGTAGCACCTAGAAGAGCGTTTATCGAGAAACATTCAAAGTATGCAAATATTGATATTTAATGCTGTAAAATAGCAGTAAGTTTATAGATTATCTTAGTCAACTTGCGCTAGCTCAATACAACATATACGCCAACAACTTTTAAATTTACATGCATGGAAAGCTTTGTTGTTTCAGCGAGAAAGTACCGACCCACTATATTTGCCAATGTAGTAAGTCAGACGCATATCACAACTACCTTAAAAAATGCCATCAAGAATAATCAGCTCGCACAAGCTTTTCTATTCTGTGGCCCTAGAGGGGTAGGCAAAACTACTTGTGCTAGAATTTTAGCTAAAACTATCAATTGTCAGCAGCTTACCCAAGAGATAGAGCCATGCAATGCCTGTGCTTCCTGCAAAAGTTTCAATAGCAATAGTTCGCTCAACATCCATGAATTGGATGCTGCTTCTAATAACTCAGTAGAAGATATTCGCCAATTAGTAACGCAAGTACGGTATGCCCCTCAAGTAGGCAAGTATAAAGTTTACATTATTGATGAGGTACATATGTTATCTAGTACCGCCTTTAATGCTTTTCTAAAAACCCTAGAAGAGCCCCCGAGCTATGCTATTTTTATCCTAGCAACGACCGAAAAGCACAAAATTATCCCTACGATTTTATCACGATGTCAGATCTTTGACTTTAATCGCATTCAGCCACAAGCCATTGCTCAACAGTTAAAAGCCATTGCTCAACAAGAAGGTATTGCCTATGAAGAAGAAGCTATCCACTTGATTAGCCAAAAAGCAGATGGCGCACTAAGAGATGCTCTTTCTATTTTTGATCTTATCGTTACCTTTGGATCAGGCAAAAAACTCACTTACCAAGACATACTCGACAACTTACACATTTTAGATTACGATTATTATTTCAAAATTACCCAGGCCTTGCTTGATGGCAATCGGGCAGACATCTTATTGATTTATAATGAAATTCTAGACGCAGGTTTCGACGACCACGATTTTATCGTAGGTTTGAGCGAACACTTTCGTAGCCTTATGGTTTGTAAAGATGCTGCTACGCTCAAGCTCCTCGAAGTAACAGATACCGTAAGAGATAAATACAAAGCACAAGCAACGCATGCTCCTTTATCATTCTTGCTCGAAGCCCTTCACCTGGCTAACCAATGTGATATCCACTATAAGTATAGCAAAAATAAGCGCCTTCATGTAGAAATAACACTCATGAAGATGATGCAGCATGGAACACATCTTCAAGCTACGGAAACAAAAAAAAAAGTATCCCCTAAAGCGCATCAACCCCTGAGTAAGGATACCCAAAGTGCTGCTCAACCCCATGACAAGATCGTTCCATTAGCCAAACAAGAAAGCAGCAAAAAGCCTATCACCCAAGAAACTCCCTCTATAGCACGCAACAGTATTTTGCCTGTTACCACTAAAATCCCCCAACTTGAGCATTTAAAAAAAGACATTGGTAATGAAACCACTATCGAGCCAACACAAACAGTAGCCCAAGAGTCAGTAGCTACTAAGCAGTCTTTTACAAAAGAAGAATTACTAAAGCACTGGAAAGCGTATGCCCATCAGTTAAAAGCAGCCGGAAAACTATCAGAGTACAGCATCCTCAACCAGACAATTGAATTAGAGGGTACCACTATCTTATTAACATTCACTAATCCTGTACAGCAAGATGTGCTAGAGGGCAACAAAGCAGCCTTACTCGCCTTTTTGCGAGAGAAGCTTCAAAATACAAATATCGACATTAAAACGAGCCTTGTTAAAGAAGAGCATAGTAAGGTGCCTTATACTGCAAAAGAGAAATTTGACTACTTAGCAAAAAAGTACCCTCCCTTATTAGTGCTACAAAAAAGACTAGCGCTAGAGGTTGATTACTGACAATGATTTGCTTGTACATACATTGCTTGTCACTATCATCTATGCCTATCCACCAGGCTGAATTTCGATAGTATCCCGCTTACTTTTTTGTGGGGTAGACAAAAAAGGAGTTCTACTCCTTCCTCTTTGCATGCGTGTTTACCAGCAACATCTTATACCAAGTAATCCTCCTTCCTCACTTGTGTGTGAAGGTGATTCGCACACTGTTCTTGAATTGCCTGCTGGATGCTGGTAAAAAATCGTTGTAAGGAACGCTATCAGCGTTTAAAGCTTTTAAGGAGTTCTGCGACTGCTGGGTGCCCCTTTTCTGCTGCCAAGCGCTGGAGCGTCTGACCATACTTATCTTTTGCCTTCACCTCTGCGCCGTTTTCTAAAAGTACTTCTGCTACCGCTTTATGGCCATAGAAAGCTGCACAGTGTAGGGGCGTCCAGCCATCCTTCTCTTTTGCCTCTACATCTGCGCTGTTTTCTAAAAGTACTTCTGCTAACTCTTTTTGGCCATTTGCTGCTGCCCAGTGCAGGGACGTCTGACTATACTTATCTTTTACCTCCACCTCTGCGCCGTTGTCTAAAAGTACTTCTGCTATCGCTTTATGGCCATAGAAAGCTGCATAGTGTAGGAGTGTACTATCATTATTATCTTTTGCCTCCACCTCTGCGCTATTTTCTAAAAGTAACTCTGCTACCTCTTTTTGGCCATTTGCAGCTGCATAGTGCAGGGGTGTCCTACCAGCCTTCTCTTTTGCCTCCACCTCTGCGCCATTTGTAATAAGGGCTTCTACGACCTCTTTGTGACCTTGCTTGGCTGCTAAGTGCAGGGGCGTCTGACCATACTTATCTTTTGCCCCCACCTCTGCGCCGTTTTCTAAAAGTACTTCTGCTACCTCTTTCTGGCCATCCATAGCTGCCAAATGCAGGGGCGTCCAATCACCCTTATTTTTTGCCTCCCTAGCTGCGCCGTTTTCTAAAAGTACTTTTGCTATCTCTTTATGGCCATTGAGAGCTGCCGCGTGCAGGGGCGTACTATCATTATTATCTTTTGCCTCCACCTCTGCGCCGTTTTCTAAAAGTACTTCTGCTATCTCTTTATGGCCACTCATAGCTGCTGCGTGCAGGGGCGTCTCACCAAAAAGTCCTCCTTTTGCATCCACTACGGCGCCCTTGGATAAAAGTAAGGCTACTACCTCTTTGTGGCCATACCTAGCTGCCACGTGCAGGGGCGTCTGACCATTATTATCTATTGCATTGATAGCAGCGCCATTCTTAAGGAGGTATTCTACAAACGCTTTGTGGCCAATTGCTACTGCCGCGTGCAGAAGCGTACCATCCTCCTCATCTTTTGCCTTCACCTCTGCGCCGTTTTCTAAAAGTACTTCTGCTCCCTCTTTATGGCCCCTCTCAGCTGCACAGTGTAAGGCAGTCTTTCCTTGACTATCGTTTGCATTCACATCAACTTCCTCCTGCTCTATCAACCTTTTCACTTCTTTAAAGTCTCCTTTTTCTACAGCATCTAAGAACTCACCACCTAACTGGCGAGAGCAATTCATTCTAAGATCTTCAGTTGTTACTTCTAGTTCTAAGGTACTAGGAGATGGTGTAAACGCGTTATGTGGTGTAGCAGCATTTTTATCCTTATTGCTGTTTTTATAGGCACCAACCAGCAGTGTAGTGACCAAGATGATAGATAGACAATTTGTAAGCATAATTATAAAAGGTTGTTATTACATATTATAGTTTGAGACTGTTGCAAAACTAGGTTATATCCCTTCTTTGCTTGGAATTTTAAGCATTTTTCAAAGGCGGATCTATCTACTTTTTGCAAAGTTTTGTAGTGCCATCAAGGTTTTTCTTGCCAATATTGCTACGCTATACATGAGTTTTGGTGAACTAAGATAGTCATTTTAAGTTAAAACACTGTCAGGACTTACGCAAGAAGCGTAAATTGCGTTAAGTTTAGGGTTAATCTATAGTTATATGCGCCAACAATTATGTTTTCCTGCTATTTCTATGAGTGGTTTTGCGTAAGCCCTGACAGTATTGAATACTTGTTAAGGGTCGACTATTTATTACTGGGGCTGTAGAAAACGAGGTAGGAATTGCTTCAATTCAGTTATGGTTTACCCGCTTATAGTCAAATACGGTGCTCGAGGAGGTCTATCGAGCAACTTTTTGACGGGGAAAGGCGTGTTTTCTACAGTCCCCTATCGAAATCAGGAACTCAGAACTCAGAACTCGGAACTCAGAACTCGGAACTCAGAACTCGGAACTCAGAACTCAGAACTCAGAACTCAGAACTCGGAACTCGGAACTAAAAAAATAGAACTATCGAACGTTATTCAGGATCGACTAAATAAACAAACCTATGGGTAAATCAACACTTTTGATAGACTTACATTACCTACCAAGTTTGGAGTACTTCACTTGTTTATTACCTTACCCTACCATTATACTTGAGGCTCATGAGCATTATCAAAAACAGAGCTACCGTAACCGATGCTACATTTTGACTGCTCAAAAGGTTGATAGGCTAACTATTCCCGTACTAGGTGGTAGACAAAAAATTAAATACAGGGATATTAAGGTCGACTATAGTCAAAAGTGGTCCAACATTCACTGGCGTACACTTTGTATAGCCTATAGTAAAGCCCCTTATTTTGCATACTTTATGGAATACTTTCATTCTATTTTTTTAAAGAAGTATAAGTTTTTATTTGACTTTAATATAGAAATATTATTAGCTTGTTTTAAGCTTCTGCAACTCGAAAAAAAGATCGAATTGTCTAGCTGTTATGAAAAAGAGGTGGGATCGTCAGTGGTAGATGCAAGGGCTGTCATTCATCCAAAGACTGACTTTAGAAAAAATAAATTTTATCAACCATTTTGCTATCAGCAAGTCTATAGCAAAGAATTTGTTACGAATTTAAGTATTATTGATTTATTATTTTGTGAAGGCCATCATGCCTATACAATTCTAAAAGAATCTGTATGGATGAAAAGTCATAATAAAATTAGCTAAACATTTATTTAATAATTACTTTTGGTTAACTACTGTTATTTTAGTAGATTACTAACTTATGGAAGCAAATTTTTCACATAAAGCAAAGGAAGTAATTGCCTTAAGTAGAAAAGAGGCTATACGTTTAGAGAATACTTGTATTATGCCTGAGCACTTTCTGCTTGGTATTCTCAAAGAAGAGGAGTGTGTAGCTTATAAATTATTGAAGCAGTTGCATATACCCCTCCAAGAATTGAAGACTGCTATCAAAATGGTTGTGCGAGAAAAAAACGATCTTGAACCAGACATAGCCTCTAAAAGATTAGACAAAATTCCTCTTGCAAATGAGTCAGGAAAGCTATTAAAAGCTACTTATTTAGAAGCCAAGGTGTTTAAGAGTAGTATAATTGGAACAGCACATTTACTACTTTCTATTTTAAGAAATAGAAATATAACGGCTACCAAATTACTTAATCAATTTGATATTACTTATGAAGGAGTGAAAGAGATATTGACATATCAATTCAACCAACGCCCTTCAGCCAACTCTGATACAGAAGACGATGACGAAAATTCTCTGAAAGAATTTGGAGGTAGCCTTTCAGGACGAGGCGTTGTTCCTAGAGGAACGGAAAAATCTAATACACCAGCATTAGACAGCTTTGGTAGAGATTTGACAAGGCTGGCAGAGAAAGGGAGAATAGATCCCATTGTGGGTAGAGAGAGAGAAATTGAAAGAGTAGCCCAAATTCTAAGCAAAAGAAAGAAAAACAACCCTGTGCTGATTGGAGAGCCTGGTGTGGGTAAAACTGCTATCGCAGAAGGCCTTGCCTTACGTATTATACAAAAGCGAGTAGCAAGAGTGCTCTTTGATAAAAGAGTAGTAACGCTCGACTTGGCTTCTTTAGTAGCGGGTACAAAGTATCGTGGTCAATTTGAAGAAAGAGTAAAAGCAGTAACAAAGGAACTAGAGAAGTCAAGGAATATCATTCTGTTTATTGATGAGTTACACACCCTTGTAGGGGCTGGGGGAGCTTCAGGGACACTCGATGCTTCCAACATGTTTAAACCTCCTCTAGCTAGAGGAGAGATTCAGTGTATAGGCGCTACTACCTTAGATGAATATAGACAATATATAGAAAAAGATGGTGCTTTGGCAAGAAGGTTTCAACTAGTGATGGTAGATGCCACTACTATCGAAGAAACAGAAGCTATTCTTGATAATATCAAATTTAAATACGAAGAGCATCATACTGTCACCTACACGCCTGAAGCTATCGAAGCATGTGTAAAACTCTCTGACAGATACATCAGTGATAGGCTGCTACCCGATAAAGCCATTGATGTCATGGATGAGTCAGGCGCTAGAGTCCATATCAACAATATTCATGTGCCCGATAACATTGTCAAGCTAGAGAAAAGCATTGAAGAAGTTAAAAGAGAAAAAAATCGTGTCGTAAAAAGCCAGAAATACGAAGAGGCTGCCCGGTTAAGAGATAAAGAGAAAAGACTAGATGAAGAACTCAATATAGCAAAAGTCCAATGGTACGAAGAAACAAAAACGAAAAGATATACTGTAGAGGAAGATAATGTAGCAGAGGTCGTTGCCATGATGAGCGGCATACCTGTCCAAAGAATAGCACAAAAAGAAAGTGCTAAATTGCTGGAGATGGATAGGGAACTAACCTCAAAAATTATAGGGCAGAAAGAAGCTATCGAAAGAGTGGCTAAAGCTATCCAAAGAACACGGGTCGGCCTGAAGAATCCTAAACGACCCATTGGCACGTTTGTATTCTTAGGCCCCACAGGCGTTGGAAAAACAGAACTAGCCAAAGTACTCGCTAGCTATCTGTTTGATAAGGAAGACGCACTCATAAGAATTGACATGAGTGAATATATGGAGAAGTTCTCTATCTCCAGATTGGTAGGCGCTCCCCCGGGTTATGTAGGCTATGAGGAAGGGGGCCAACTCACTGAAAAAGTACGCAGAAAGCCCTATAGCGTCATCCTGTTAGATGAAATCGAAAAAGCCCATCCGGATGTATACAATTTACTACTGCAAGTGATAGATGATGGTATTCTGACAGATGGACTGGGTAGAAGAGTTGATTTCAGAAATACAATTATTATCATGACTTCTAATATCGGCGTCAGAGATTTGGAAGACTTCGGCGCAGGCGTAGGCTTCACTACTAAAGCCCAAAAAGAAGGATTAGATTATGCTATGAAGTCTACCATCCAAAAAGCATTGAAGAAAACCTTTAACCCCGAGTTTTTAAATAGACTAGATGATGTGATTATATTTAACACACTCAAAAGAGAGCACATTCGTAAAATCATTGATATTAATTTAGATAAGTTCTATCATAAAGTGAGAGGACTGGGCTACAAAGTAGAGCTTTCTAAAGAAGCCAAAGACTTCCTGAATGAGAAAGGATACGATCGAAAATATGGCGTCCGCCCCCTTAATCGAGCTATTCAGAAGTATCTTGAAGATGCTATTGCAGAAGAAATATTAAAAGAAGGAGTAGCAGAAGGAGATACTATCCTAGTTGACCACAAAGCAGGGAGTGATACGCTTCATTTAAAGGTTGAAAAAGCCAACTTAAAAACGCAGTGAAAAAATAGGGAGAAGGAGTTTACGAGCGCACTCGCTTATCTCTTAAAAATAAGCTAGATAAATCTTGAGAGGCATGGATCAACTTCTAGTGGGGGGTTATTTTATAGCTATTTTTGAAGGGTAGGCGATAGTTTACTTTCTAATAATGCAACCCAAACAGCCCACAACAGGCATACTATTGGTTAATTTAGGCACACCCACGAGCCCTGCTACTAAAGATGTACGTAGATACCTCCGAGAATTTTTAATGGATAAACGTGTGATTGACATCCCTTTTCTCTTAAGATTGTTGCTAGTAAATCTCATCATTACCCCTTTCAGAGCGCCTCAATCTGCTAAGATATACAAAAAGCTATGGGAAAAAGAAGCGTCTCCTTTGCTCGTCTATGGTAAGCAAGTGGCGGCATTATTACAAAAAGAATTAGGAGAAGACTATTGGGTAGCAATTGCGATGCGCTATCAAAATCCTAGTATACCTAGTGTATTGAAAGAAATGGAAAAAGCATGCTTGAAAAAAATTATCGTTATTCCACTTTTTCCACAGTATGCTTCCGCTACTACAGGATCGGTGATTGACAAAATAATGGCGTTAGTGAAAAAATGGCCTATCATCCCCAACATTACTTTTATAAGTAATTTTCTCGAAGAACCTCTATTCATTCAAGCATGGGCAGAGATAGGAAAAAAATATTTAGCCAAGCGAAAATTTGATCATGTGCTATTTAGCTACCATGGCTTACCAGAAAGACAAATCAGCAAGGGTTCATGTAACAATTATTGTCAACTCAATGAGCAATGCTGTACTACTTACCAGCATAAAAACTATTTCTGCTACCGAGCACAATGCTTTCAAACATCTCGGTTATTAGCAGAAGCCTTACCTATTCGAGAAGAAGCATATACCGTAAGTTTTCAATCTCGCTTAGGAAACAGCCCTTGGCTAAAGCCTTATACTGATGATTTGCTAAAAGCGTTAGTCAATGAAGGAAAAAAGAATATACTCATTTTTTCACCTTCCTTTGTGGCTGACTGCCTAGAGACTACGATTGAAGTAGGTGAGGAGTTTAAAACTATTTTTAAAGAAGCAGGCGGTAATTACTGGCAGTGGGTAGAAAGCCTTAACACTTCTCCTACTTGGATTGCCTGTCTGAAAAATTTGGTTAGAAACCCAGAACTCGGAACCCGGAACCCAGAACTCGGAACTCGGAACTCGGAACCCAGAACTCGGAACTCGGAACCCGGAACCCAGAACTCGGAACCCAGAACCCAGAACTCGGAACCCGGAACCCAGAACTCGGAACCCGGAACCCAGAACTCGGAACTCGGAACCCAGAACCCAGAACTCGGAACTCGGAACCCAGAACCTAGTTTTAAAAACTTTTGTCGACTGCGCTTCGTTGTTTACTTTTAAGCCATGATGAATAAATGTGAGAAAAAGCTCTTCTTACTCGATGCCATGGCTTTAATTTACCGAGCCCATTTTGCTTTTAGTAAAAATCCTAGGATTAATACGAAAGGCATTAATACGGGTGCTACACTGGGCTTTACCAACGCATTAGTAGAGATTATTCATAAAGAAAAGCCTACCCATATTGTTGTTGCTTTTGACACGAGTGCACCTACATTTAGACATAAAGCTTTTAGGGCCTACAAAGAACACCGAGAAGCCCAGCCCGAAGATATTACTATAGCGATTCCCTATGTTAAAAAGATTGTGAAAGCCTTTGGTATACCTGTACTAGAAAAAGATGGTTATGAAGCGGATGATATTATCGGAACACTGGCACAGCAAGCATCCCAAGAAGAATTTGAGGTATATATGATGACGACTGATAAAGACTTTGCCCAACTTGTCAGTGACCATATCTATCTCTACAAACCTGCTTTCATGGGAAATAGCGTAGCCATTCTTGGCAAAAAGGAAATCTTAGCAAAATGGGAAGTAGAAAATGTAGCTCAAATAAGAGATATCTTAGGATTGTGGGGCGATTCTGTCGATAATATTCCTGGCATTCCTAAAATTGGTGAAAAAACAGCCAAAAAGTTGATTCAAAGGTTTGGTTCAGTAGAAAACCTCGTAGCCAATGCAGACCAATTAACCGGTAGCCTTAAAGAAAATGTGACTAGCTATGGCCAACAAGGTATCTTGTCTAAAGAACTTGCTACCATCCATACAGAGGTACCCCTGGCATTTAATCTAGCGCAGAGCCGCTATGAAGGGCCTGAGGAAGAAAAAATTAAAAGTATCTTTAGCGAACTCGAGTTTCGTGCCTTAACAAAAAGACTCTGGGGAACAGAAAGCGCTCCGACCCGTAAAGAAGCTTTGCCCTTTCAAACCACACTTTTTGCATCGACAGAGGCGCCTGACTCCTCCAAGTCAGCTACAGCAAAAAAAGAAGTTACTACTCCTTCCTTGGCGACCCTTTATACGACAAAGCACCAGTACCATCTAATCAGTACAGCTGAACAGCGAAAAAGTTTGATGAACTACTTAATGCTACAAGATACGTTCTGTTTTGACACAGAGACTACAGGACTGGACCCCCACCAGGCATCCTTGTTGGGCATTGCCTTTGCTTACTATCCTGGGGAGGCCTATTATGTGACTGTTCCCGAAGACTACGAGAAGACAAAAGTGATTGTACAAGAACTTAGAACGCTCTTTGAAAATGAGAGAAGCAGTAAAGTGGGGCAAAATCTCAAATACGATATTATTGTTTTGAAAAGATACGGAGTTACGGTGCATGGGACTATTTTTGATACAATGCTTGCCCATTATCTGCTGGCGCCTGATTCTCGCCATAATATGAACTTAATGGCTGAAAACTACCTACATTACAGTCCACTTTCTATAGAAACACTCATAGGAAAAAGAGGAAGTACACAAGGTAATATGAGAGACGTCGATCTCGAAAAAGTAAAAGAGTATGCAGGTGAAGACGTAGATATTACCCTTCAACTAAAACAAAAATTAGCCCCTCTTCTTGCACAACAACTCGAGCAACTGTTCTACGACGTAGAGCTACCTCTTGTGGAGGTGCTTGCCTCTATGGAGTGTGCAGGCGTTAAGATAGATCTTACAACACTCAAAGAACTGTCTAAGGCCATGGTCCAAGAAAGCAATACGCTTGAGCAAGAGATTTATGAGTTGGCAGGTGAAACGTTTAACATTGCTTCACCTAAACAGTTAGGAACTATTCTTTTTGACAAACTCAAGCTCGCTGAAAAACCTCCCAAAACTAAGACAGGCCAGTATGCTACCGGCGAAGATGTGCTCACTAAGCTAGCTAGAGAGCATGAAATTGTTACTAAAATTATAGCACATCGTGAATTACAAAAGTTGAAATCTACCTACGTAGATGCACTACCTGCGTTGATTAGTCCCATTGACGGGCTGATTCACACTTCTTACAATCAAGCTGTAACAGCCACGGGAAGGCTCAGCTCTACCCATCCCAATTTGCAAAATATTCCTATTCGTACGGAGAAGGGAAGGGCCATACGGAAAGCTTTTGTACCTAGAGACAAGGATTATGTACTCCTTTCGGCTGACTATTCTCAAATAGAACTTCGTATCATGGCTTCTTTTGCAAAAGATAAGACGATGATAGCAGCATTTAAAGCCGATAAAGATATTCATGCTACGACGGCTAGTAAGCTATTTAAAGTTCCACTAGAAGCCGTAGATACAGACATGAGAAGAAAGGCGAAGACAGCTAACTTTGGCATTATTTATGGCATCTCTGCTTTTGGACTTTCCCAGCGACTCAATATTCCTAGAAAAGAAGCCTCGGCGATTATCGATGCCTATTTTGAAGAATTTCCAGCCATCAAAGCGTATATGGGCAAGGTAATTCATGAAGCAAGAGAAAAAAAATATGTAACCACCTTGCTAGGTAGAAAACGATTTTTAAGAGATATTAATTCTAGAAATGCTACAGTTCGTGGGTTTGCTGAGAGAAATGCAATCAACTCACCTATTCAAGGAAGTGCAGCTGAGATGATCAAAGTAGCCATGATCCGTATTCATACATGGATGAAAAAAGAAAAGCTACAGTCAAAAATGATTATGCAAGTGCATGATGAGCTGGTCTTTGATACATATAAAACAGAAGTGGAGCTTTTAAAAGAAAAAGTGCCTACATTCATGAAAGAGGCACTTCCTATAAAAGTACCTGTAAAAGTAGCTATAGGGATGGGTGAAAACTGGCTAGAAGTTCATTAATAGCTATCTTCCCATGTATTTTGTTATCTTTGTAAGGCCCGTGCCTTGGGGGCATAAAGTATATTCAATGTAGCCACATTTTACAATCTTCTTTTACTGTATACCCTTAGAAAATGTCGCTTATTCAATCTATATCAGGTATTAGAGGTACGATAGGAGGTAAGGTAGGCAATGCGTTAACGCCCATAGATATAGTTAAGTTTACAGCTGCGTTTGGGCAGTGGATTTTAATGCATCCAGGGAGCAACACGATTGTTATAGGACGAGATGCACGTCCATCGGGTAAAATGATTACCCAGTTGGTAAGTGCTACGTTGCAAAGCCTAGGAATTGAAGTAGTCGACTTGGGGCTTTCTACTACCCCAACAGTAGCCATAGCCGTTCCACAAGAGCAAGCAGGAGGAGGCATGGTTATCACAGCAAGCCACAACCCTATGGCTTGGAATGCGCTAAAGCTCCTCAACGAAAAAGGAGAATCTATTAATGCTAAAGAAGCTAACAAAGTTTTTTCATTAGCAGAAAAGCAAAACTTTCCCTTTTCAGAGATAAAGTGTTTAGTAAACTATACGTATAAAGAGGACTATATTGAAAGACATATAGCGCAAATCCTAAAGCTTCCTTTAATAGATGTAGCTGCGATCAAAACACAGCGGTTTAGCGTGGCTGTTGATGCGGTTAACTCTACCGGAGGTATAGCAATCCCTAAGTTACTTCGTGCCCTAGGGGTTGAACATATTACAGAACTGTATTGTGCGCCTACAGGACTATTTCCCCATGATCCAGAGCCCTTACCTAGCCATCTTACTGAACTTGCTGACGAAATTAAAAAGGGGGCGTATGATCTTGGCATTGCTGTTGACCCTGATGTAGATCGGTTGGCTATTATTGATGAAAAGGGAAATGCTTGTGGCGAAGAATATACCTTGGCGGCAGTAGCTGACTATGTACTTAGTAACATACCTGGCAACACGGTGTCTAATCTTTCTTCCTCAAGCGTATTAAAGGATATCACAGAAAAATATGGAGGTAAGTATACTGCTTCAGCGGTGGGTGAAGTAAATGTAGTAGCTGCTATGAAAGCCTCAAACGCTGTCATTGGAGGCGAAGGAAACGGAGGAGTCATCTATCCTGCTTTGCATTATGGAAGAGATGCCTTAGTAGGGATTGCCTTATTACTATCGCATTTGGCACGGAGTAGAAAGACAGTTTCAGCACTTAAAGCAGATTATCCGACGTATTTTATTACCAAAAGTAAGCTTTATCTATCGTCAGAAGTTGATAGCAAACTAATTTTAGATGAAATTAGAAGTAAATATGCGCACTATCCTATGAATACAGAAGATGGAATAAAAATCATACTTGAGAAGGGATGGATTCATTTACGAAAATCTAATACAGAACCGCTGGTTAGGATTTATGCAGAAGCTGATTCTGCCACAAAGGCGGCTAACTTAGTAGATAAAATGATTCAAGAAATTCATGAAATTACTACAACAAAAGCTTTATGAGTATGAGAGTTTACTTAGATAATGCTGCTACCACCCCGCTATATGAAGAAGTTTTGGAGGCCATGAAGCCCTACATGACCACCTACTATGGTAATCCTTCCTCTATCCATAGTCACGGAAGAGAGGCAAAAGTAGCTGTGGAGCATGCTCGCAAAAAAGTAGCCACACTACTGAATGCAGCCCCTGCAGAAATTTTTTTCACAGGTAGTGGTACAGAAGGAAATAATATGGCACTTCGGGGAAGTGTAGAAGCATTGGGCATCAAACATGCAATTACTTCGCCGATTGAGCACCATGCTGTTATTCACCCTTTAGAACAACTCGCTAGAGAAGGGAAAATACAACTCCATTTAGTAGCGTTAGATGCAAAGGGACATGTTCGATATGAGCACTTGGAGCATTTACTGAAAAAAAATAGTCGATCGTTGGTAAGCTTGATGCAAGCTAATAACGAAATTGGAAACCTGAGTGATATTGTCCTCATCGGAGAGCTGTGTAAAAAATATGATGCTATTTTTCATTCTGATGCGGTACAGACAATCAGCCACTTTAAACATGATTTACAAGCTTTGCCTGTTCACTTTTTGGTAGGCTCAGCACACAAATTTCATGGCCCTAAGGGAGTAGGTTTTATTTACATCAATAATGATGTCAAGATCAAGCCATTTATTCATGGCGGTGCCCAAGAGCAAAATATGCGAAGCGGTACAGAAAATGTATATGGTATTGTAGGGCTTAGTAAAGCATTAGAAATCGGTTATCGTGCTATGGAGAAAGATCGTTCCTATATACAAAGCTTGAAGGATAGAATGATTCAACAATTGAAAGAAAATATCCCTGATATAGCTTTTAATGGAGATAGTGAGCACCCTGAAAGAAGTTTGTATACTGTATTAAACGTAAGCTTTCCTCCTTCAGATGACCATGATATGTTGTTGTTTAATCTAGACATTCAACAAATTTCTGCTTCGGCAGGGAGTGCTTGTACGAGTGGTAGTAATGTGTACCCTCATGTGTTAGCTGCTTTAAAAACAGACCCTAAAAGAAATGCTATACGTTTCTCTTTTAGTAAACACAATACAGCAGAGGAGATTGATTATACAGTTGAAAAGTTAGCAGCATTTTGTCATGTAGGTGTTTAGAATTTTAGTTTTTAGTTCTTGGTTCGTCGGCCCTCAAAAAATAGATAGATCCGCCTTTGAAAAATGGCGTGAAGAGAGGCTGTAGAAAACTAGGTCGTGTTGACATTTTAAAGTGCTATTCTATAGTAAGAAAGTATGCATTGAGTGTACTACACAATATGATAAGCTATAGTTTTCTTGTTTAGGCACGATCGAAACCATATTAGTATGGCTTTATAATAATGTCAACACGACCTAGATATTTAGTCGACCCTGCACAAATAATAAAATCATTGAATGTTGAGAAGTTAGGCTTATTTTTGGAAAAAAATGAGGAAATTACGGGGGCAAAAATTGCAAGAAAATACCTACTTTTGCTTCAAAACCTGGCAAATAAGGTCGCTTAAAATTTAGGAAACCACAACGTATTAATAA
>JAKSDE010000019.1 GCA_022360235.1 Cytophagales bacterium | reverse complement strand
TTCATAGCAAGGAATGACCCACAAGAAAGCGTTTTAATAATACATTGGAAGGTACTCGCCAAGGAAAATCGAAATACGTTTGCACTGGAAAAAAAAGGCAATGTTTTAGATTTAGGAGATCATCTTTTTAATTTTGGCCGGTGAAACCAATTTTTTGAAATGAAAAGATTTGTTTTTATAGTGTGTGTAGTCCCTGTTTTTTCATCTTTTGTTTATGGTCAAGGCGGCTATGATAAGATAGATAAGTATGAAGGAGGCCTGGCTAAAGTAAGACTGAACGGCCTATATGGTTTTATCGATATCAACGGCAAAGAGATAGTAGCGCCTAAATACGACGTGATCCGGCCGTTTAACAACAGTAACCGGGCTAGGGTGTCTTTAAATAAACTTTGGGGGATCATAGACCGGACCGGGAAGGAGATCATCCCAGTCAAATATAGCAAAATAGGTATTTTCACAGATAACCAGGCAAGGGTCCAAAAAGATGGTAAATGGGGCATAGTGCATTATGACGGCAAAGAGATCATACCGCCGGAATACGATAAACTGACAAAGTATGAGAGTACCTTGTATAAAGTCTCCAATGATGGCTATTGGGGTATATTGGACCACCAGGGCAAAGCCATTACACCTGTAAAATATGAAAAAATAGAGGGGTTTGAGAATAACAGGGCTAAAGTGTACTTAAATGGCAAGTGGGGAGTAATAGACCGGGAAGGAAAAGAGATCATTAAAGTCAACTAATCTCCTGGCCGGGGCAAGGCCTAGTTGGTGAAATTAGGCTGTTTTTATTAACAAAAGCAATACATTTCCATGTGTTGTTTTTGCTGTTTTTGGGCACTTCCTCATACGAAAATCCTGGTAAAGTAGCCTCTCATACAGTAAACTCCGTGTTTTTTATTCCTAGTGGCATGTACCGTTTTCATGTGTTGTTACGCTCAATTTCCTAGCATCGACTTTTTAGCAAATTGCTCGATCATCTTCTCATTGGAAGCATAATTTTCCAAACTGGTGTGGCCTTAGAAGAGCCGGGTTTCTTAACCTAAAAATCACTGGTATGGATCGTGATCGAATGGTGATCAGGGTATGAAATAGTAAGGGGGGTAAAGATAGATACACGCTTTTGAGCAAAGGTCTTCTCAAGAATTTGAGCGCCTATTACATGGAATACAACCCAAAAGAGCGGTTTTTCGAAGGAGAAAAGGGAGGAAGATACAGTGCAACAAGTGTAGTTAAGGTAGTAAAAAAGGCGGCATCCAGGGCTCGAATGAGTAAGAAAGTGGTTCCCTATACCCTGGGACATAGCTTTGCAACACATTGATTAGAACCAGGGACTGATTTAAGGTATTTCAAACAGTATTGGGTCATTAATAGCACCCGTACCACTGAAATCTATACGCACGTGTAAAATCTCAAGGTATTGACCACCGGAATCATGATGTTGACCAGCCCGGTGATTTGCGATAGACACTTCCTGTTATGACTGTTGCT
>JAKSDE010000400.1 GCA_022360235.1 Cytophagales bacterium | reverse complement strand
AGGTTCCTGGTTTCGATAGGGGACTGTAGAAAACACGCCTTTCTCCTTCAAAAAGTGGTTCGCTATACCTTCTGACTTTCATGGATTTTCCAAGCTTTTGCGTATATTTTTTTGCCGGTTTTCGGAGTGCCCTAAAGGTTTTCTTGCCAATATGGCTACGCTATAGAAGAGTTTTTGTGAGTCAAGATAGTCATTTTAAGTGTAAAACACCGTATTTAATACTTGTTAAGGGCCGACGAATTAGAAAATTTCGTTCTCATCTAACTGAAAATCAGGTTTTTTCTCTACAGAATCAACCTCTTGTTCAAGCGAGTTATCATCTTTTTTCTCACTATCCTCCTTAGGCTTGTCACAATCCAGCTCTACTGAGATGGGCTTAGAAGGCTTTTGAAAAGGTGCTTTTTCGTAAGGCAACGCAGGGTCTTCGTATATTTTCAGCATAAATTTTTCCCATATAGGTCTTGCTGTTCTGGCACCTTGTCCTTCAGCTAATGTTCTAAAGTGTATACACCTTTCTTCACCTCCTACCCAAGCCCCTGCAGTCAAATCTCGCGTTATTCCAACAAACCATCCATCCGAATGGTTCGATGTAGTTCCTGTTTTTCCTCCTATTTCGTTGTCTTCTCTGAGTTCTTTGCTCAAACCTCGGGCTGTTCCACCTTCTTCTTCTGTAGCACCCTTGAGCATATGTATCATTAAATAAGCAGTTTCTTCACTGATTGCTTCCTTTTTCCTAGGTACAAACTCTTGAAGTATATTACCTTCTCTATCTTCAATACGCGTAATATAAAAAGGCTTCGTCCAAACACCATCATTTACAAAGGTGCTATAGGCTCCTACGAGTTCATACACAGATACATCACTAGCACCCAAACAGAGGGCAGGGACTGGTTCCATAGGTCCCATAATACCTAATTTCCTTGCATAGTCAACCACCCGCTGAGGCCCTAGTTGTTTCATGAGATACGCTGTAATAGAGTTAACAGACCTTGACATTGCCTGTCGGAGCGTCATTTTTTGTCCTGTATACCTTCCACTGGCATTTTTAGGCGTCCAGATAGGTGGATTACCGGGCATCCTGAACGTGACAGGTGCATCTACTACTTCATCGCAGGGAGTGTAACCATTATCTAAAGCAGCTGCATAGACGATCGGCTTGAAAGCAGAACCTACCTGCCTCTTCCCTTGCATTACATGATCATATTTAAAAAATTTGTAATTAATACCGCCTACCCATGCTTTGACGTAGCCAGTATGCGGATCCATTGCCATGAAACCAGCATGGAGAAATCTTTTATTATACTTGATAGAATCGATCGGGCTTACTACAGTATCTACCTCACCTTCCCAAGAAAATAGTTTCATAGGCTCAGGGGTGTTCATCATAATAGCAACCGAATCATGTCCTTCACCATATTCCTTTACTAAGTTTTTGTAAATTTCTATATTCTCACTAGTAGTCTTAATAAAGTCCTTAATTTCTACCCCCTTTTCATTAATCCATGGGTTTTGTCCCTCCCAATGCTGTTCAAACTTTTTCTGAAGTTCTTTCATATGTTCTTCTACTGCTTCTTCCGCATGTTGTTGCATACGGCTGTCGATTGTTGTATAAATTCTCAAGCCATCTTCAAATAGATCATAGCCATTGTCTTTTGTCCATTTTAATAAGAAATCACGAATCGCAGAACGGAAATAAGTAGCTAAACCTATCGTATGGTTTTCTACTTTATATACTAACGCAAGGGGTAGTTGTCTGATAGAATCATATTCTTCCTGCGTTAAAAAGTTGTATTTGTGTAGTTGCCCTATTACTAAGTTTCTTCTTTTAAGTGCATTGTCAGGATGTTTAACAGGGTTATAGCGAGAAGGTGCTTTTAAAAGGCCTACTAGCAAAGCAGCTTGGTCTATACTTAGCGAATCAGGTGTGGTGTTAAAGAAAGTTT
>JAKSDE010000255.1 GCA_022360235.1 Cytophagales bacterium | reverse complement strand
TGCCTTTTCCCAGTACGCTCAGCACCCTGGCTCTTTACCACAGCACCAGCTAGGCAGTTTGTAAGCTCTTCTTATAAAGCGCTTACGGCGGGCCCACCGCCATCTCATTTACAGCAGGCAAAGAACGTTTTCGTTCTCTACTTCGTGACACACGGAACCCAGAACTAGGTGTATGTCAATTTGTCTTCCCTATGCCTTATTTTTTGAAATGGTCTTTCTTTTGTGGTAAAGAGTTTAGTATATACTTTATTGGTACAGTAAGCTATTAAAAATGAATTTGAACAATTACACCATTAAATCGCAAGAAGCTATTCAGCGGGCAATAACCCTTGCTGAACAATATCAGCAGTTAGCCATAGCGCCTGGCCACTTATTAAAAGCCATCTTATCCGCTGATGAGCATACCATTGGCTTCCTATTGAAAAAGCTTAATGTCTATAGACAACAGCTAAACAACAAGCTAGAAGACATCATTCATAGCTATCCCAAAGTCTCAGGGCAACAGCCTTACCTTTCCAATGACACTAATACAGTACTCAAGAAAGCTGAAACCTACTTGAAGACCCTTAAAGACGAATTTATTGCTATAGAACATCTGCTTTTAGGTTTATTAGCAGGAGGTGATAGGGTAAGCGCCTTGATGAAAGAGGTAGGATTGGAAGAAAAAAGTCTTATCAAAGCTATTCAAGAATTAAGAGGAGGGCGTAAAGTGACTGATCAGAATGCAGAAGCAAAATACAAGTCATTGGAAAGATATTCTAAAGACCTCAATGCGTTGGCTAAAGCAAGGAAGATAGATCCTGTCATCGGCAGAGATGATGAAATTAGAAGAGTATTACAGATTATATCGAGAAGGACAAAGAATAACCCCGTACTTCTAGGCGAGCCTGGGGTGGGTAAAACAGCCATTGTAGAAGGGATGGCACAACGTATCGTAGATGGCGATGTCCCTGAAAGTATTCAATCAAAAACCATCGTTGCGCTAGATATGGGGCTGTTGGTAGCAGGGGCCAAGTACAAAGGAGAATTTGAAGAAAGACTCAAGGCTGTCATCAAAGAAGTAGCTGACGCTAATGGAGAAATCATTCTTTTTATCGATGAAATACACACCCTGATTGGCGCAGGTGCTGGCGGAGAGGGAGCAATGGATGCAGCCAATCTCCTAAAGCCTGCCCTAGCAAGAGGAGAACTCCACGCCATTGGAGCTACCACCCTGAAGGAATATCAGAAGTACATTGAGAAAGATAAAGCACTTGAAAGAAGATTTCAGGCAGTGATGATCGATGAGCCTACGCCTGAAGATGCTATCTCTATACTTCGCGGTATCAAAGATAAATATGAGTTACACCATGGGGTAAGAATCAAAGACAACGCCATTATTGCAGCCGTACAGCTTTCTTATCGCTATATAGCGGATCGATTTTTACCGGACAAAGCCATTGACTTAATGGACGAAGCAGCCGCAAAGCTCAGAATAGAGATCGACTCTATGCCAGAAGAACTTGATGAATTACAACGTAAAATCATGCAGCTTGAAATTGAACGAGAGGCTATCCGTAGAGAGAACGATAAAGAAAAAGAGGCTACCTTAGCTAAAAATATTGCTGCACTTACTGAAAAACGCAATGAATGCAAAGCCAAGTGGGAAAAAGAAAAAGAGCTTATCAAAGGCATAAGAAGCCAAAAAGAAAAGATCGACCAACTGAAGATTGAAGCAGAACAGGCAGAAAGGGACTTTGACTATGGAAAAGTAGCTGAAATAAGATATGGAAAAATTGCAGAAGCATCGCAAAAGTTAGCTACACTTAATAAAAAAGCAGAGGCTATGAAAGGAGAAAACCCGCTGTTGAAAGAAGAGGTAGAGGCAACGGACATCGCAGAAGTAGTGGCCAAATGGACAGGCATCCCTGTAGCTAAAATGTTGCAACAGGAAAGAGAAAAGTTGCTCCACTTGGAAAGCGAGTTAAGCAAAAGGGTAGGAGGGCAGGTGGAGGCTATTCGAGCTATTTCAGATGCTGTACGTAGAAGTAGAGCTGGCTTGCAAGACCCTAAGCGGCCCATTGGATCATTCATCTTCCTAGGTACGACGGGGGTAGGTAAAACGGAGCTTGCTAAAGCACTCGCTGACTTCCTATTCAATGACGAAAATGCGATGGTCCGCATTGACATGTCAGAATACCAAGAAAGGCATACTGTAAGCAGATTAGTCGGCGCACCACCCGGCTATGTGGGGTATGAAGAAGGCGGTCAACTTACAGAAGCAGTAAGAAGAAAGCCTTATTCGGTAGTACTACTAGATGAAATTGAAAAAGCACATCCTGATGTATTCAACATTCTCTTGCAAGTGTTAGATGATGGTAGATTAACTGATAACAAAGGGCGTATAGCCAACTTTAAAAACACTATCATCATTATGACCACCAACCTGGGGTCACATTTGATTCATGAAAACTTCGCAGAGCTAGAAGAGAAGAACAAAACAGCAATTATCGAAAAAACTAAAAATGAAGTATTTGAATTACTAAGCAAATCTGTACGCCCTGAGTTTCTGAATCGGATAGACGAGGTGATCATGTTCCAACCCCTCTCTAACGAGGTGATGAAGCAAGTAGTTGCGATACAATTTGAGCAAATTCAACAGCGCTTAAAAGAGAATAGCATCACCTTAGAGGCAGAAGATAAAGTGCTTGATTATCTAGCTAAGCAGGGGTATAATCCACAATTTGGCGCGAGGCCATTAAAGCGTTTACTACAAAGGGCTATTCTCAACGAGCTTTCCAAAGCGATACTCGCAGGAAAGATCAACAAGGAGGTTCCTGTTAAGGTAACGCTAGCACATAACAATCAGATTCAGTTTGTGAATGTAGCAGAAGCTACTGATAAAGCTGATAAAGAAGGCTTGGAGAAGTGAAAGTTAGGTGAGCCCCCCAGCGGAGGGCTCTAGGACAGGTTACTCTTCTTGATTCAAGTATACCCAAACACAAAAGCTGCATGGTGTTGCGTGGGTATCAACCTAGTTTAAATCAGAAATATTTGGCCACATACTTTTCACCCCACTTATTTAAGATGATTTTTAAATGATTAGGGATTTTTTGCGTGAATTGTGTGATTCCCGCAGCCATGCCTTGGTAAACAGCATCTATAAAATCTTCTCTACTAAATTCTGGTCCCCCTCCCGCAAAAGCATCCGTAGAGATAGCAGGCAGAACGATTACCTCAAATCCATCTTGATTAGCTTTTGTCAACATATCGTAGTATAAATCTTGAGCTTTCTTTTTAGCTTCTGGCAATAAAAGGGTTTGTAATGCTCTAGGACCTACTGCATGATAGATCTTTCCAAAGCCGATCGTTGAGATGACATACTCACCCGCCGGAACGCCACCCTCCTTCGCAGTAAAATTTTTACCATCTCGTGATTGCAACTCTTTCCAAGCTTCTTGCCCTTTATTTTTTGCATAACCTTGCAAGGCGCCGTTGAGTCCACTCCCACCAAAGGTTGTTCCCTCATTGCTTGCGTTGACAACTACAGCTTTTCCACCGTTAGGGTGGATACCCAGATCGAGAAGCCATTGATCGCTAGTATCAACCTTGGCATCTGCTTTATAAATATTTTTGACTTTATCGCCTCTTAGTGGCTTGATAGAAGGGTTCTGAGACGGACTAGGAGGATTCTGAGGCGGATTAGAAGGGTTCTGAGGCGGACTAGGAGGATTCTGAGTTTTACTACACCCACCTAGACTAAGTACCATTAATACACAAAGTACATAAATTTTTCTTAACATGACTATACTTAATTTTAATATTTTTCTATTTTATATATAGCGAAGTTACAAAATTATTAGTTATATACGCAACAAAGTTACTAAAAGTTACAAAACTATTTAGTCGACCCTTAAGAACTCTTCCCGGTTTTACCAAGCACAAATTTCCTATAAGATATTCCCAGAAGTTGGGACAAGGAGGAGAACAGAAAATACGAACAAATAAATTCTACTTTCCTCAACTCTAAGGCTGAAACCTAGGCTAACAGAAGGCTTAAGTTGAAACCTATAGCTACTAAAAGCGCATTCATCCCATCTCCTACTCTACCTTTAAGGTAATTCCGACTCAGTCTATGCTCATACTTCAGAGGACCTATAATCGCTTCTATCGCTGAGCGACCACGACGCCGTTTCTTATGTTAGCGATGCGAAGATCCACGCTTACCTTGACAACTCCCAGTTAGGATTACCTCGCTACTTCCCACTTGACCATGGCCCTTATAGCCGCGGTCTACTAGAACACTAGAAAACTCTTTCCCAAACATACGATAGATCGAATCTAGCGTAACAGACAACGTTT
>JAKSDE010000020.1 GCA_022360235.1 Cytophagales bacterium | reverse complement strand
TGTCCATACACTTAGCTAGCAATGAAGGTTCCTCTTGACTCCCCTGCCCTATCATTTTACGGAGTCTTTGCTCTGCTTGCTCAATAAAGGTGAGTAGCGCCTTGACTATACTATAATTATGGTTTTCGATAGCTATATATAAGGGCGTTTTGTTGTTCCTATTTTTTGCATTGATAGGTGCACCGCTTTGCAAAAGGAGGTTCACAATTTCTAGAGAGCCCTTTGCTGCTGATGCTGCTGCCCAGTGCAGGGGCGTACAACCATCATTATCTGCCTCCACGGCGACGCCCTTGTTTAGAAGGAGTGCTACTACCGCTTTACGGCCCCTTTCTATTGCCCAGTGCAGGGGCGTCTTATCCCACTGATCTTTTGCCTCCACGTCGGCACCCTTGTTTAGAAGAAGTGCTGCTACCGCCTTGTAGCCCCTTTCTGCTGCCCAGTGTAGGGGCGTCTGACCCCACTGATCTTTTGCCTCCACGGCAGCGCCCTTGTTTAGAAGGAGTGCTGCTACCGCTTTCTGGCCATTTGTTGCTGCACGGTGCAAGGGCGTCCAACCAAGCTTATCTTTTGCCTCCACGACGGCGCCCTTGTTTAGAAGGAGTGCTGCTACCTCTTTGTGGCCCCTTTCTGCTGCCCTGTGCAGGGGCGTCTGACCATCATCATCTGTTGCCTCCACGGGGGCGCCCTTGTTTAGAAGGAGTGCTACTACCTCTTTGTGGCCCTTCTCTGCTGCCCAGTGCAGGGGCGTACTATTATAATTATTTGCTGCGTCCACTGTAGCGCCTTTATTGAGGAGGTATTCTACAATCGCTTGGTGGCCATTTCTAGCTGCCCCATGCAGGGGCGTATTACCCCACTTATTTTTTGTATCCACGGGGGCGCCCTTGTTTAGAAGGAGTGCTACTACCTCTTTGTAGCCATTTGCTGCTGCCCAGTGCAGGGGCGTCCAATCATCCTCATTTTTTGCCTCCACGGCGGCGCCCTTGTTTAGAAGGAATGCTGCGATCTCTTTGTGGCCCCTTTCTGCTGCCCTGTGCAGGGGCGTACTATTATAATAATCTGTTGCGTCCACTGTAGCGCCTTTATTGAGGAGGTATTCTACAATCGCTTGGTGGCCATTTCTAGCTGCCCTGTGCAGGGGTGTACCACCAAACTGAGTGATTGCCTCCACGGCGGCGTCCTTGCCTAGAAGGAATTCTACTACCTGTTTGTGGCCATTTGCTGCCGCAAAGTGTAGGGGCGTCCAACCATTCTTCTGTTTTGCCTCCACTTCTGCGCCGTTTTCTAAAAGTAATTCTGCTACCGCTTTGTAGCCATTTGCTGCTGCCCTGTGCAGGGGCATTCCACCCACTTCATCTTTTGTATCCACCTTAGCACTGCATTGTAGAAGCACCTGCGCTGCCGCTACATCACCCCGCTCAGCAGCTATATGAAGGACTGTACGACCTTGATCGTAGGGCTGGTTGATGTCAACCCCGCGCTTTTGAAAGGTTTCTACCATATCCTGCTGCCCTAACGAAGCAGCTGTGTATAAGAGCGGAAGCCCTTCAGGGGTTACCGGGGATGGATTAGCACCCCTACTTAACAAGCAAGCCACTACTTCGTTATGCTTGTTGTATACCGCTTGGACAAGAGGGGTGGTTTGTGTATTGTTCTTCGCTTCTACAGCAGCGCCTCGAGCTACAAGTAGCCTGACAGTGCTCCAATGACCGTGTGCTGCTGCCAAGTGCAAAGGCGTATTGCCATCCTTCTCTTTTGCCTCCACGGCGGCGCCTTTATTGAGGAAATGTTCTGTTATTTCTCTATCTCCCTTAATAGCTGCGTAATGTAAAGGAGACAAACCCTTGCAGTTATTATGGACATTGGCTCCTGCGGCAAGGAGGCGTCTAGCTACCTCTATATTTCCTAATTGGATACTTTTTGTCAAGGGTGTGTCACCTTCTTTATTAGTTTGGTCAAGGAGATGCAACGCTTTGAGAAGGGGGAGAATTTCTTGCTGGTTTTGCTCACAAGCAACATAGGCCAACGAACGTCCCTGCGCGTCTTCTACGCCCAGGTCAGCTCCATTCTTTGCTAGCAGCTCTATCATCTCCTTATCCCCTTCTCCTACCGCTTTCCACAGAAGGTGGGCAATGGATTGATCTTCGAGAGCTGCACTCGCTCCCTTGCGGAGCAGGGCTTTTACCAATGCTCGGTGGCCCTGCTGAACTGCCAACAGTAAAGGAACGCATTGGCAACTATCCCTTGTATTGACCGCTGCCCCTTGGGCTAGAAGCGCTTCTACCAGTACTTCATCGCCTAGCTTGACTGCCTTATGCAAGGGGGTACAGCCTTGCTCATCAGCTACGTTGATAGCGGCTTTTGCCTTGAGCAAAGCATAGATCAACGCTTTATCTCCCTCATTAAACGATTGATGTAAAAGGGCAGGGAGGGTGGTATCGCTTAGGTTCGCACTGGCCCCGTAGTCGAGGAGTAGTTTGATCATGGATTTGTCTCCCTTACCGGCTGCCAAGTGCAAAGGAGTCCTATTACTATTATTGGGGACATCGACCTCGGCTCCTGCTGCCAGGAGGCGATGGGTGGTATTGAGCTCGTTGGCTTTAATACTCTTTGTCAGGGGCGTATCGCCCTGACTATTGAATTGATTGAGGATACCTTCTTTTTTTCTTTTGAGCAGTTCTAGCATATCGACTTTGTTATGCGCTGCTGCAAGGTAGACGAGCGTTCGACCTTGCTTGTCTTCTACGCACAGCTCAGCCCCCTTGTCTGCCAGCAGCTCTATCAGCTCCTTATCTCCTTCTTCTACCGCTTTGCACAGAAGGTCGTCAATGGATTGCTCTTCGAGAGCTGCACTCGCCCCCTTGCGGAGCAGGGCTTTTACCACTGCCTGGTGGCCCTGCTGAGCGGCCAACAATAAAGGAACACGTTGGCAACTATCTCTTGCATTGACTGCTGCCCCTTGGGCTAGAAGTGCTTCTACCAGGGCTTCATCGCCTAGCTTGACTGCCTTGTGCAAGGGGGTACAACCTTGCTCATCAGCTATGTTGACAGGGGCTTGGGCCTTGAGCAAAGCATAGATCAGCGCTTTATCCCCCTCATTAAACGATTGATGTAAAAGGGCAGGGAGGGTGGTACCGCTTAGGTTCGCGCTGGCCCCGTAGTCGAGGAGTAGTTTGATCATGGATTTGTCTCTCTTATCGGCTGCCAAGTGCAGCGGCGTATGGCCCTCCTTATCTGTTGCATTGATGGCAGCGCCCTGCTCTGTCAGGTAGGCCGCGATCTCTTGATAGCCCCTCTCAGCTGCACAGTGCAAGGCAGTCTTTCCTTCACTATCGCTTGCATTCACATCAGCTTGCTCCTGCGCTATCAGCCTTTTCACTTCTTTAAACGCTCCTTGTTCTACAGCAGCTATGAGTGCTGTGTCCGGTTTGATTACTTCGAGCACTATAGTTTTTGCTTTCCTTTTACCCCTACCATCGGTAACCTCTATTAAAATTTCTTCTCCTCCTGCTTGCATAGGCTTGAATACAAACGTTTCCTCTTCTTCAGGTGTTATTTCTATGTCAGTGATTGTCTTTTCTTGTATGCCTCTATATAAAAACTCACCACCTAGCTGGCTAGTG
>JAKSDE010000021.1 GCA_022360235.1 Cytophagales bacterium | reverse complement strand
CGAATTCTGAGTTCCGGGTTCTGAGTTCCGGGTTCTGAGTTCTGAGTTCCGGGTTCTGAGTTCTGGGTTCTGGGTTCTGGGTTCCGAGTTCTGGGTTCTGAGTTCCGAGTTCTGGGTTCTGAGTTCTGAGTTCTGAGTTCCGGGTTCTGAGTTCTGAGTTCCGAGTTCCGAGTTCTGGGTTCTGGGTTCCGATTAAAAACGTTTATTTAGAAAATCTTCCATTGTGAGTACCCCTTTTTTTCCTTGTATCCATTCTGCTACTAAGACTGCTCCTAAAGCAAATCCTTCGCGACTATGGGCTGTGTGTTTGATTTCAAGTGAATCTGTAGAAGATATATAAGTGACGGTATGTGTACCGGGTACGTCTGGTGCTCTCTTAGAAATAATACTGAGTGTATCCTCTTGTTGTGAGGCAGTATTGACCCACCTTTTTTTTCTACTACTATTTTTAATAATTGCTTCTGCTAGCGCAATGGCTGTGCCACTAGGGGCATCTTCTTTTTCTGTATGATGTGTTTCTTCTAATTGCGGTGTATAGTTGGGGGATGTATCCATGATTTGAGCTAGAAATGCATTGACTTGAAAGAAGATGTTTACCCCAATACTAAAATTAGGGGCATAGAAGAAGGTGCCATCTTTTTCTCGGCAGTACTGTACTAGTTCCTCTTTACGCGCTAACCAACCTGTTGTGCCAGAGATAACAGGAATATTTTGTGAAATACATCGATAAATGTTTTGATAAGCAGCCTCTGGCTGGCTGAACTCTATAGCGACCTCTACTTCATCCCCACGAATAGAAGGGAGGAGGGCGCTATTTGCTTTATCAATTTTATAAGCGATACCATGGCCTCTTTTCAGCGCAATTTGCTCAATGGCTTTCCCCATTTTTCCATAACCAAGTAAAAGTAGCTTCATTTCTTTAATCTAAGTGTTAAGCTTATGCCAGCACTCGGTGGATCAACTATCGTAGGAGTGGCATAAGGTTGTATATCTAAAGCTAAATTATCTGACACATCAAAGGTCTTGAGGTGAGCGTCTACATGGGCATCAATAATATTGACGATATACAGCAAACCAACGATAATAATTAAGAAGTCACGATCTCTTCTCAAGTTGTCTGTACGATTTCTTAGCGTGCTTTCAGGAAGATCTAAATCATTCTTTTTTGTATCTATTTCTTGAAAGAGCGCTCGTTTGTATTTAAGATATTCTCTATTGTTATAAATAATGCCCCATGCTAAGCCCACAAAGCCTGCATAGAGGATTGGTATTTTCCAATACTTCTTATTATAGGCTTGTCCTAGGCCAGGCAAAATTGTGGAGTAGAGCCAGGCTTTTCGAAAGGGGGTATCCTCGAGCGAGTCTTTTTTCCGAGTTGACGCAATATTTGTGATGCTATCGCTTGTGATAGGTACCTCATTTTCAGAGGTAGTGCCGGCTATAGGAGGAAGCTCAGACGGTTCTTCTTTCCTGTCTTCGCGATAAAACGGGTATTCTTGTTGGAAGAAGCTTCTAAATTTACTTCCCTGAAGGGAAGAAGCATTTATTTTATCATTCGTTATTGCTACGCCCTTGATAGCACTTATCATGAGAAATAAGAGAATAAAGAAAGTTAAGCGTAAACTAAGCATCGCTAAATGGCTAGCATTTCTAAAATTCTGTTGAGGTCTTCTACAGATACAAAAGGTATCTTTACTTCTCCCTTTTTTTGTGTGTTTGTATGGATTCTCACCTTGGTACCAAAGTGAGAAGAAAGCTTATCCTCAAGATTTTGAATAGCTTTTTCAAACTGAGGATCTCGTTTTTTCTTTTTACCCACTTGACTTTTATTACCATCAGTCAATGCTCTTACTAAAGCTTCTACTTTTCTAACAGAGAGTTCTTCATTGAGAATCTTTTTTAGCATAGTTAACTGGGTATCGATAGCTTTTACATTGATAAGTGCTCTTGCATGCCCCATACTGATTTTTTGGTCTCTGAGGGCAACTTGAATAGCAGGGGGAAGCTTAAGTAGTCTCAAATAATTATTGACCGTGGTTCTGTCTTTCCCTACTCTTTCTCCTAGGGCTTCTTGTTTAAGTTTACATTCAGTAAGCAATCGTTGGTAGCTTAAAGCAATTTCTATAGGATTAAGATTTTCTCGCTGAATATTTTCGATAAGTGCCATTTCCAACATTTGCTGATCATTGGCCATACGAATATACACGGGAATATTTTGAAGGTCAGCCATTTTAGCTGCTTGTAGTCTTCTTTCACCGGCAATGAGTTGATAACTATTTTTGTTAAGTTGCCTCACAGTAAGTGGTTGAATAATGCCGTGCAACTTAATAGATTCACTCAACTCCTGCAAAGTAGCTTGTTCAAAGTCTTTACGAGGTTGGAAAGGGTTGACTTCAATTTGATCAATGTGGATTTCTTGTATCGGATTAAGGGAGGTTTGTTCCTTTAAAATCGGAGCGTCTTTCAACAAGGCACTTAACCCTCTTCCTAGCGCATTTTTTCGTGGAGGCGTTTTTTTTACACTCATAGCTATTGGATAGTTACTTGTTTGATGCTTGCTTTTTAATAACTTCTTTGGCTAGGTTGAGATAGCTAATGGCTCCTTTACTTTCTCCGTTATGGACCACGGCAGGCGCACCAAAACTAGTGGCTTCACATAGTGTTATGTTTCTAGGAATGAGGTTGTCAAATACCATCTTCTGAAAATGGGTTCTCACCTCCTCCACAATTTGATTAGAAAGACGGAGTCTTTTATCATACATGGTTAATAAAATCCCTTCAATTTCTAAGTCCGGATTTAGACGGGATTGAATAATTTTTACTGTGTTTAACAGCTTTCCTAATCCTTCCAGGGCAAAATATTCGCATTGTACAGGTATAAGGACTGAATTAGCTGCGGTAAGTGCATTGATGGTAATGAGGCCTAAGGAAGGGGCACAGTCAACAATAATATACGCGTAGTCATTGTTTATTTGGGCTAATGTTTCACGCATTTTTTCTTCTCTATGCTCAAGATTAATCATCTCTACCTCGGCTCCTACAAGATTAATGTGCGAGGGGAGCATATCTAAATATTTGATTTTAGTGTTGTGGATTACTTCTTTAGGGGTAATGCTATTGATCATGCATTCGTAGATACTACTTTTCACCTGTTTAGGGTCTACGCCTAAGCCTGAAGTAGCATTGGCCTGTGGATCAGCATCTATCACTAGTGTCTTATGTTCTAACACTGCTAGGCTGGCAGCGAGGTTAATGGCTGTAGTAGTTTTACCTACCCCTCCTTTTTGATTTGCAATGGTTATAATTTTGGCCATTAGATTTCAATAGATTGTCCAATCTCCATTAAAACAAGTTCTTTCCCTTGGTCTTGGGCAAGTTTTCTTATTGCTGTATGATCGATTTCGATATAGGGGAAAGTATCATAGTGCATGCCTATAATTTTTTGTGTTTTGACATACTTAGCTGCTTCTAACGCTTCTTGGATATCCATCGTGAAATTATCACCTACTGGCAAAAAGGCAAAATCGATGGTATAGTATTCACCAATTTGCTTCATATCTTGGTGAAGGGCAGTATCACCGGCGTAGTAGAATGCCTTTTCTTTACTTTGAATGACAAAGCCTGCTGGATTTCCTCCATAGGTTCCATCAGGCATAGAACTTGAATGTACTGCATTCACCATCTTTACAGTACCAAAATCAAATTTCCATTTACCACCATAGTTCATGGGGTGTACTTTTTCTAAGCCTTTCTTTTGGTACCAACGCACTATCTCAAAATTAGCAATAATTGTTGCAGAAGTATTTTGGTAGATTGCTTCTACATCTGCTACATGGTCTTGATGGCCATGTGAGAGTAAGATATAGTCTGCTTTGATACCATTGATCTCGATTTTCTTTGCCAGTGGGTTAGGGGTAATAAATGGGTCAAAGAGAATTTTTGTATTACTAATCTCTAATAAGAAACATGCATGCCCTAAGTAGGTAATTTTCATGAAAAAATTGTTTGTATATTCTACTTGACAAAGATAGTAAGTTTTGGATACTTCTTATTATGTATAGTATTATCTTAAAACGAAAAAACCCGAAGTCACCAGTACTTCGGGTTTTCTTTTTATGCGTAGTAGCCAAGATTACATCATGCCACCCATTCCGCCACCTCCCATAGGAGGTACAGGTGCACTTGCTTTTTCATCTTCTGGTTCTTCAACGACTATACACTCTGTAGTGAGTAATAAAGAAGCAATAGAGGCAGCGTTTTCAAGCGCTAACCTAGTTACTTTGGTTGGATCAATCACACCTGCTTGGTACAATTTTTCATAGGTACTTGTTCTTGCATTGTAACCAAAGTCTTCCTTGCCTTCTTTTACTTTTTGCACTACGACAGAGCCTTCGCCTCCTGCATTTTCGACGATCGTTCTTAAAGGTGCTTCAAGGGCAAGTTTTATAATGTTTACGCCTGTTGTTTGATCTTCATTGTCTACTTTGACATTATCCAGGGCATCAATAGCTCTGATTAAGGCTATACCTCCTCCTGGAACTACTCCTTCTTGTACGGCTGCTCTTGTAGCATGTAAAGCATCGTCTACACGATCTTTTTTCTCTTTCATCTCTACTTCAGTAGCTGCTCCTACATAAAGGATTGCTACGCCTCCTGCTAATTTAGCTAACCTTTCTTGAAGTTTTTCTTTATCGTAGTCTGAAGTAGTTTTTTCAATTTGTGATCTTAGCTCCTTTACTCTTGCTTCAATAGCATCTTTTTTGCCCTTACCGTTAACAATAACCGTATTTTCTTTGTCAATGTTTACTTTTTCGGCATTACCTAGGTAGTCTAGGGTTGCATTTTCTAGCTTATAGCCTCTCTCTTCAGAGATCACGGTACCTCCTGTCAAGATAGCAATGTCTTCAAGCATTGCTTTTCTTCTGTCGCCAAAGCCTGGTGCTTTTACAGCTGCTACTTTGAGTGATCCTCTAATTTTGTTTACTACGAGTGTAGCTAATGCCTCACCCTCTACATCTTCTGCAATGATCAATAGGGGTTTACCGGTTTGTGATGCTGCTTCTAAGATGGGAAGCAATTCTTTCATAGAAGAGATTTTTTTATCTATGATAAGAATATATGGACTCTCCAGTTCTGCTTCCATTTTTTCGGTGTTGGTAACGAAGTAAGGGGATAAATAGCCTCTATCAAACTCCATACCTTCTACTACTTTTACTTCTGTTCCTGTACCTTTTGCCTCTTCTACGGTGATTACGCCATCTTTACCTACTTCTCCCATTGCATTAGCAATCATCTCGCCTATTTGCTTATCATTATTAGCAGAGATAGTAGCTACTTGTTCAATTTCTTTAGCGTCACTGATTTGCTTAGAATCTTTTTTCAACTTCTCTACTACTGCTGCAATAGCTTTGTCAATTCCTCGCTTTAGATCCATAGGATTTGAACCTGCTGCTACGTTTCTAATACCATGCGCAAAAATTGACTGTGCCAGCAAACTGGCCGTTGTGGTACCGTCCCCTGCACTATCAGCAGTTTTAGAAGCTACTTCTTTTACGAGTTGTGCGCCCGTATTTTCTACAGGCTCTTTGAGATCAATTTCTTTTGCAACAGTTACACCATCTTTAGTAACACTTGGTGGACCAAATTTTTTATCAATTACTACGTTTCTACCCTTTGGTCCAAGCGTTACTTTGACAGCATTCGCCATGGTATCTACACCTTTTTTAAGTTTTTCTCTTGCTTCTGAATCGAATAATATATTTTTCGCCATTTTTAATCAAATTTTATAGTTGAACATTTTATAATTATGTTTAGACTGCTCAGACAATAGCATAAATGTCTGATTCTCTCATGATGAGGTACTCTTTGTTATCGATCGTAATTTCGGTACCACCATACTTACCGTATAGCACGTAATCACCTACTTTTACGGTTAAGGGTTCATCTTTCTTACCTGTTCCTACGGCAACTATTTCGCCCCTTTGTGGTTTTTCTTTAGCAGTGTCAGGAATGATAATACCGCCTGCACTCTTTTCTTCGGCAGCTGAGGGTTTTACTACGACCCTGTCAGCAAGTGGTTTAATTTTTTCTATTTTTTCACTCATAATTAAATAAATTTTACGTTTTACATTTAGTTACGCCTTACAACTAACCCGAATTCGATGAATAACCATTAACAAATATACTTTAATACTAGCGAAAAATTCGAGTTAGATTAATAAGCACTAGTGCTTAACTATACCCCTTATCATATCCTGTGCCAAAAGTTTTCCAAGAAGCTTTTTTATATTCTAACGACAATTTTTCAGTAGTATGGCGAGATAGACTTTCTCAGATGACTGACAAAAATGCAGGCTTGCTTCGTAGGCTTTACCTTACACTTTAAGAGGGGTATTAAATTTTGAGACCTTTGCAAAACTAGGGTACCTCTCTTCTTTATAGGCTATATGAATGGATTTTGATGCGTTTTACAAAGGTCTCATTTTGATGTTTTTTTCAAAATATAGCTTCTGTTGCCTCTAATCAATACTTTTCAAAGCTTAAAATTTTCACACCCTCTAACATAGTTGTTGGGGGTGTAGAAAGCTTCTCTATTTTTTCTACAAATCTCCCTTTGAAAGCCAATAAAGGCTATTATTGGATACAATTTGATCAGATTCTACAGCTCCTTGTTAGCTTAAAGTCAATAGACTAGACTATGTGCATTTAAGTATTCGATGATTTGGACCGTGTTGGTAGCTGCTCCTTTTCTTAAATTATCTGCTACTACCCATAAGTTTAAGGTACATGGCTGCGATTCGTCTCTTCGGATTCTCCCTACAAACACTTCATCTTTAGCTTGTGTAAAAAGTGGCATAGGGTATTTGCTTTGTGTAACATCATCCTCCAGTACAATTCCAGGCGTGGCTTCAAACAGTTTGATGACTTCTTTTAGTTCAAATTCTTGTTTGAATTCGGCATTGATAGATTCAGCATGCCCTCCTAAGGTGGGTAGCCTTACAGCGGTTGCTGTGACTTGAATAGTGTCATCTTCTAAGATTTTTTTAGTTTCATTGATTATTTTCATTTCTTCTTGGGTATAGCCGTTATCCAAAAAGACTTCAATGTGGGGAATGGTATTGAGATCAATAGGGTGAGGATAAAATTTTTTTCCATTTGTTATACCTTTCCGTTCCTCCATTAGCTGGTCTACAGCGGCTTTGCCACTTCCTGTTACAGACTGGTAGGTAGAAACTACTACTCTCTTTAATCGATATTGCTGATGCAATGGTGCTAAGGCCATCACTAACTGAATAGTAGCGCAGTTGGGATTAGCGATGATTCTATCATCGATTCGTAAAAGATGGCCATTCACTTCAGGAACAATCAACTTATGCCTAGGGTGCATGCGCCAAGCAGAAGAATTGTCAATGACAATCGTACCAGTTTCTGCAAATCGTGGAGCCCATGCTAATGATACAGCAGCACCAGCAGAAAAGATAGCAACAGCTGGTTTTGCTGCTAAGGCATGTTCTATACCTATAACTTCATACGTCTTTCCTTTAAAATTGATAGATTTACCTACTGACTTCTCTGAGGCTACTAAAAGAAGTTCGTCAAATGGAAGATTTCGCTCTTCTATTACTTTTAGTAACTCCCTACCCACAAGTCCTGTAGTTCCGACAATTAATAGTTTCATAACGTTGCAAGTTTTTCGGTTATTTCCGGGTTCCGAGTTCTGGGTTTTGAGTTCCGAGTTCTGGGTTCTGAGTTCTGGGTTCTGAGTTCCGGGTTCCGAGTTCTGGGTTCTGAGTTCCGGGTTCCGAGTTCTGGGTT
>JAKSDE010000037.1 GCA_022360235.1 Cytophagales bacterium | reverse complement strand
GCCTCACAGCAAGCTTGCTAGGGCCCTGTTTGACCCAATTCGGCCTTCTGTGTTTGTCTACGAAGGCGTTGTCTAAAAAATCCTTTTCAATAACGAGTTCTCCGATTTTAGCCTGCATTGCTCGGATCTGTCTTTGATTAGCTGAGCTGGTATCGTTTCCAGCAAAGACTTTAGGCCAACCCTGAATGGCCGCCTTTTTCCATTTTCCTACGCTAGTTTGAGCGATGCCGTATTTATCGGCCCTCTGTGGTAAAGTTCACTCCCCTGTTAAGGCTTCAAGAGCCACTTTACTCTTAAATGATGCGGTGTAATTGCGAGGTTTGGTCATAGTTCTTACTTTTTTTTAAGTGAAGTAACATACCTTAGACTATTGTCCTAAATATAGGGACCACTTCTATCTCCTGCTGAAAATACCAGCCTTTGCTGGACACACAACTCGGAACTAGTTTCTTGCTAAGTCTAATAACTTTGTTAAATTTGTAACACTGCTAGGAAAACCCCCTCTTTGTGAGGAAATCGTATAAAAGGCTGTACGTATTCATAAATTGTATGCATCTCATGAAAGCGCTAATAAAAAGCTTCCCGCGGCAGCTAGAAGCAGCTATTACCATGGGTAAACAAGCGAAGTTTACTCCTGTCAAAAAAGAAATTCGTAATGTACTTGTATCAGGACTAGGGGGGTCTGGCACAGGAGGGACTTTCGTACAACAATGGGTAGCTAAAAAGATGCCCTTGCCCATGGCCGTCAATCATGATTACTTCTTACCCGCTTATGTTAACGAACATACCCTTCTGATTATTGTGTCTTATTCAGGCAATACAGAAGAAACTATCCATGCTTTACAGGAGGGTTTCCAAAAGAAAGCAAAGATTGTTTGCATCACTTCAGGAGGCAAGGTTAAAGTTATCGCTGAAAAAGAAGGACTTGATTGTATCATCCTGCCAGGAGGTATGCCGCCCAGAGCCTGTTTGGGGTATACAACTATTCAGCAGCTGTTTGTCTTACGTGCTTATCAATGTATCTCATGGAATTTTACCAAAGCGCTAGAAAGCGTTGTAAAGCTATTGGACAAAACACAAAGCACTGTACAAGAAGAAGCCCAACAGATTGCCGAAAAGCTCAAAGATAAATTGCCTGTTATCTATAGTAATACAGCGTATGAAGCCGTGGCCATTCGTTTCCGGCAACAAATCAATGAGAATAGTAAAAAGCTCTGCTGGCATCATGTTTTCCCAGAAATGAATCATAATGAATTAGTAGGATGGCGAACCCCCAGTGAACAACTGGCCGTCATCATGCTGAAAGATGAACACGATTATTACAGAATTCAAGCGCGCATGAAGCTTACGAAAGAAGTATTTCAGCAATATACTTCTACGATCTTAGAGATCAACACGAAGGGGCGTACGTACCTAGAAAAGACTATTTATCTCATCCATTTATGCGACTGGGTTTCCTATTATCTCGCCCAACTCAACGGCTTCGACCCTACAGAAGTAGCTGTAATCGATCATCTGAAAGTCTCCCTAGCGCAGCTAGATGATGGTAAAATGAGCAGTGAGCGTTAGCCGCAACATCTAGCTACCTTGACAGCAGTTAACTTTTTGCTGAAAGTTAACGTACTACCCTATAGAAGGAAGCACAAGTGAAAGAAGAATACTTCTTACTAGCTTAGCGAAATTTGAACATGAGCAATGGCAAAGAAAGCTATCTATAGTACAATAAAATTTTTTCGCTATGCTCCTTCAATAGCAAAAATGGAGGAGTGATAATTAGTAAAGTAAGAACAAAATAGTTTAACTAAAACTCCTTTTTAAAAAGAATGATGATTTTATAGTTAAAATTTACTTATACTGAACCTTAGCATAAAGTAACAACTATAGTTATGTTTTATAATACATGGAATAAATTAAAGATACAAAAAATAATACTTGTCTGTTGTTTGACAATGTTACTACCTGCCTGCAGCAAAGAGACAGTCCTTCCTAAAAAGCTACCCCTCCCTCCTGGAAAGCTACCCCTCCCTCCTGGAAGAGAGGATACTCTAGGCGGTGGCATAGAATAACGACTACCCCTCGGTTTTGAGCTCGTCCATACGCTTTCGACACTTCAGCAGTGGTTCAATCGCTTCATCTCCTTGACTCTCACCTGATGTCTTTCAAGACACCTTTTCTCTAACGCTCACCACACTGGCTCTTGACCAGCGCAGCTTAGAGTGGTTTGAAGCCTCCTCCTGTAAGGCGGCTTCGGAGGACCCGCCTCCATCTCTTGCACAGTTGCGTATAAATTTGAATTATTCTATGGCTTCATATAATCCTCCTTTATACTCGTGGCACACAATCATCGGCGTATCTCACGACCACGTAGGGACTCTTTGCCCTCACACCTCCTCGTTCATTGTATTCGACACCTAGGTGCTCTTCCATGCCGTGTAAGGCTACATTCATTAATAGCGGGGAGATCGAGCCGCCTTGGGGCGTTCCTGTTTCAGGAGCGCTCCATTTTCCTTGCTCCATGCTCCCG
>JAKSDE010000022.1 GCA_022360235.1 Cytophagales bacterium | reverse complement strand
CCCCGGCAAACGCGGGGTCGCTTGGAACTTCCAGGAACTGCTCTTCAGCTTGTGGCAGCTGGTCAGGCTCACGATACTGAGCATAGCAGCTACTCACGTGAGCGGGCAGCTGCACTGGCACATTGCCAGCACGTACAACCGCGCCCACTGTCGGCCCGCCCGACAGGCCTGCAAGCAAGAGAGCAGTTGCTGCCGTGGCTAGCGTGCCACTTGGCACCTACTGCTTTCGGAACTGATCACCAAGGCCGGCTGCGACCTCCTAGCAGAAGCGATCGTTGAATGGAACAACCAACCTCTCCATCAGTCCTGAGATGCTCGCACCGGATGTAACATTGTCGCTGATAACAGCCATTTAGTAAGGATCGTTGCTGTACTACGGCTCGTACCGGACGCCGCCAACAACGATGTCTTGTCGGCCTAGATACCCAAGGACGCCTTCTGGGTCATGCAATGCATTCTGGATGGTTAGGGTAGCTTCAAAGTCGGCCCATAGGTGGCTGTAGTCCAGTGCACTATAGCCCCAAGTGTCCTTCGAGCTGAGCAAACGGGGGTCCCACATGCAACTAGCTAGAAGTAGTTCCAAAGCTTGGCGTGAGCAACCAAGCGCCGCCCAGTGGAACGCAGTGCGTCCCATCTTATCAGTGGCGCGGATGAGCTGATGGAGAAGGCCCTGCGACTTGGCGTTTGCCAATAGTATGTGCAGGCACTACTGTTGAGCAAAGTGCTGCTGTGGCCTGTTTTTTGGCTGCTGCGAAGTGCTGCTGCAAAGGCTCCCAAAGTGCGACTTGCTAGTCCCAGAGTAGACAGCCCCAAGGACAAGATGGAGCACGTTAGCTCCATCCCCGTTCTAGGTGGGCAGTGAGGCCCCGCGGGCTAGAAGCTCAGCGACAAGCTACGGCATGCGCTTGCTGGCGGCTAGATGGAGCGTAGTAGAAAAACCAGTCGTATCAAGATCGAATCCAGGAACCTTGATCTACCGCAACGCAGCTGGCTCATGTCCAGAGGTGATTGCGGCAACGAGCACTTTGTGCACGTTTGCCAGCAGGTCACGGTGTTCTTGCTGACGATAGGCTTCAAGTATCTGTTCAGCAACCTTCTGTGGGGCAATATTTGCGGAAACTATGCTCCAAGCAAGTCGAAGCACTTCACCTAGATGGGATACCTAACACGCGCTCTGCAGGAGTGTCGCAACTATGGATTCACCATCTTGCTGGTTCAAAGGGAGGCCAAGCTTGCGAGGAAACTCTACTGTGCCCATACTCATACTCAGCAGTGCCATATGGATGGGATAGCGTCCTATCCTGCTGGGAAGCCAGGCTGCCTCGGAATTCTCAGCCAGTACCTTGTCGAGGGCACGCTTGTCAAGCCAGTGGCAGTGGTAGTGGGCAGGCGCCAACCCCAAGGCATCTTGCAGCGCGACGCTCACAATGCCCAGAGAGCTGCGCTGCGGGCTGATGGCGTGTTGGGGGGTTTGTCTCATTCACGTCACGTCATCAAGTGCCCGCAAGACCTTTTCTGAGTACCTCAGCTCTGCAAATGGGGAAAGCGCACTGCTGTATACATTGCCTCCGATTTTCGCATTCGACGGATAGATCTTGTGGCAAAACGCCCAAGATCGCGAAGCAGCGCTGCGTCTCCGTCCGTTGCACAGACGAAGCGCATCATTCCCAGGTACCAACCAGCACCGAGTGACATAGTGTTCGGCAAAAGACAAGAGCAAAGTTT
>JAKSDE010000184.1 GCA_022360235.1 Cytophagales bacterium | reverse complement strand
TTGCTTTACTCGTGGTAACAGACTCCAAAGACTGTTGAGAACTTTCGATGTCTATTGACGGGGGAGAAAGGTGTTGGTAAGGCCAGCAAAAAGCTGTTGCACTATAAGGTGAAGGGGGAGGGGAGTTAATAAACTTCAACCGAACAAATTGTGCTGCAGGCAGTGTCATCGCAGATTTTTGTTGTCAATGTTCTTGACAGGAAGCTTGGCAGACATTCATTAAGTGAATACCTCGTGACAGTGTGCGTAAACACGACTTCTCCGTCGTTGTGCAGCTTTCACCAACTTACAGGGCTGCTAGGACTCGATTTCAAGTTGCATTGAAAGATATCGTTAGATTGTGAGTTGTTTGTGTATACCATTTTAGGCTATGGGGTGTGAAAACTCGATAGCAGCCAGAGATACTCGTAAACGAAGCGGGTTTGCCCTGGCAGGGGTGCAAATTCCACCGAATCGTCGAGGGATTTGTCTGCCAGGGTGGAGATGTTGTGAAAGGTAGATACTGATCTGTTCTGAAAAACATCTATTATAAGCCTGTTTCTATGCAAAAATTGTGCTGTTGGAGTTGTAGGCTTGGCTTTGATGGAATATGTGGAGCTTCTTCTGTTGTAATATAGTTATCATTTTTGGCTTGTATGAAGAAACTCATGCTGCCAGCCTGTGAAAATTGTGAACTGTTCAGTATAACTCGAATGGTACACTGTGCTCGAATCCAAGAGTAAGCATCAGTAACCACCACAACTTGATGTATAGCTTAGTGCAGAAGAGCTCTTAGCAAAAACCCCCATTGAAAGGATCCAACCAGATGTGTTTTGATTGTAGTAATTCTTTGGCAAGGTTAAGTCTTTGGGCAACAGATTTTCTAAGTGGTTGCAACAACTGATGTCATTGTGTTGAAATAGTATTTATTGCTGATCAAATTAGGGGACGGATCAGGAGGTGATAGCATTTATGGTGGCAAGTTCAATGATGAAAAGGCAGGATTGAAATTAAAGCATGAAAAAGCAGGATTGTTAGGGATGGCAAATTCTGGAAAGAATTCGAACTCATCACAGTTCTATTTTACGCTGGCACCTGCTCCACAGTGTGATGGTAAGCTAATAAGCACCTAGCTCCTTGCTCTCTTCTTACACAATGCGTGGCTGTTGCAGAGCTGTTGCTTCGAATACAAATAGAATATGATGAGGCACTGTGCAAAGAGCGTATTCAGTTCTGAATAAGGACATCTGGAGGCATTTGCTTAAATGTGCTTATTTCCCTGTTGTCTAGTCTATGATACAGCCATATCTCTTTTCCTCAATTTTCTCTCCAGGTAATAAGGATGGAAAATGCTGCTGCGAGGGCTGTTGTTATATACTTGATTAGATGAATCACTTGGAGGAGTCGACTTGATATTGAGTACA
>JAKSDE010000478.1 GCA_022360235.1 Cytophagales bacterium | reverse complement strand
TTGATGAAATACATGTATGGTGGTACACACTATGCATGTACTTTCTATGTTCGTCTTCCTTCCTCCGTTTGGAATGGTGCTACATAACTGTTATTGCGGTTTTCTTGGCATTCTACAGAATGCTATTAGCATCTTATATGGTCAGGCATAAACATGATACAAATAAACAAACTAAAAAGTAGTAAAATTTTAAAATATTGCATAATTTATCATGACAAACCAAACTACATATATGGTCCACTATTTATGCCATATACATTGTGGCAAAGTTTATTTAACAATGAAACCACTATGTTTTGAAATATTATATACATTGTGCAGCATTATTCCTCTATTAAGGAGGTTGCAACATGTGAAGGGACCTAAAGAGTCTCATCACAATATTTCCAATTCAAGAATTTGTGGGGCATATCTAGAGATATTTTTGTATTGTAAATGTAGAGTGGATAGCTTCTTCATCATAAACCAGCAACATTACCATGCGACAAAGTTGTGTAGCTTTCAGCTATAGAATACCACAAATATCCACATGTATACAATCAGTGATGTTGCTTCAAGAAAAACTCACCCTTCAAAAGTGTGCAATGCCCTCCTAAGAATGCTATTTTCCTTTTCAAGTGTAGAAACACGATGTGTCATCTCTACCAACTTCAATTGTGCTTCAGATTTTGCCTCACCTATTGCCCTGATACATGTACAACAATTGTATTATCTACTACTACCAACAATACTATTGATGGATTCTTACCAAGGATGAAGAAAGTTGGCAATGGCAAAGAACAATGTTTCACACATATTACACAAACCCAATTAGTTTTTCTGCATTCATGAATAAATGGTATAGAGAGCCACTGTACTTCATACCTCAGCTGTTCATTTGCAAGAGCCAGCTTGTTCTTTATTTGTTGACTAGCTTCAAGGCTCATACTCATTGACCTGCAATTCAGATCCAGATTGAGATTGGAGCCAATTTGGGCTCTTAGTTCTAAATAGTGGTTTAAATTTCAATTAAATTTGAATATCAACATTTTATTTGATATTCCATCTTCATATTACGAATTCTGATATGCTAGCAACAACAACAACAACAACAACAACAACAATA
>JAKSDE010000023.1 GCA_022360235.1 Cytophagales bacterium | reverse complement strand
TGGACACGATTTCAGCGGTTACAGGTTTGAGTTTAGAACAAGTTAAGGCCCTCCAATAGAAGGGCGTTTTAACTGAGGCTAGCAATAAATTGTCCCGATACCCCAGCGATCCGTAGTTTGTCCATGAGCCATGATCAGGCTGTCCTGAGTTGGCAACTTAGGACACTCATAGCCCTCTAGCACAGTGATAGTTCATGGCAGCAGGAGGGTATAAAATTTAGAGACAAGGAAGGCATTCATTTTGTGACTTTTGCCGTAGTTGAGTGATGTATGGACCAACAAGAGCTACCGAGCTATTCTAGAGATTTCAAAAAGTTTGCGGCCCAGGAAATCATATGGGCCATAAGAGAAAATCCGTCAGAAAGCCGAAAAGCGTGGATGCTCGATCTTTTCAACCGGAGGGGAGAAAGCAACAGCCGGAACATACGGTATCAGTTTGGGCATCAGGACAATCAGCCGAAAGTGCTGTGAGGTGCCTAATAATCCTGTCGTAGGATTGTTGGAAATAGATGAATGAGAAGGGGCTGTATCAAAAGGTCCTTTTGAGACTTCTTAGTGCAATTATATGTAGCTCTATAGTGTTTAAAAGATATATCTACTGAGAATAATTATACAGAGCTTGACTTTTGCTACAGCCCCAGCGTGAGAGCAAATAATTTTTTAAGGGGTAGGCAAATATATTATTTTATAAATTGAATAAATGTAGAATTTATTGAATAAAGGGCTTAAATTGGGGCTTCATTAATTTATTCGTTATTCTGTAATTTAAATTTATAATAGTTATGAAAAGTATTGATAAACCTCATGATCGATTTGCAAGGGCTGCTCTGAGTGATGTAACGGTCGCATCGGACTTTTTACGTGCCTACTTACCGAAAGAAGTAACAAAACGGATCGACTTTAAAACGTTAGCACTAACCAATGGAAGTTTTATAGATGAATATTGTAGGCAATATTATACGGATCTAGTCTATACTTGCAAGATTGATAAGAGAGACGGATACATCTACTGTATCCTAGAGACACAAAGCACGCCAGATGAATTGATGGCATTTCGCATTCTTAGTTATGTTGTAGACTTACTTAAAACCTATTTGAAGCAACACCCCAACGCGAAGAAGTTGCCTATTGTCATTGGATTATGTGTATATCACGGTAGGAGGTCACCTTATCCTTACTCAACGGACATACATGACTGCTTTGAAGACCCTGAGCTAGTAAGAAGATGCAGGGTATTCCAAGAATTTCAATTAACTGATCTGACCACCATCAGTGAAGAGGAAGTGACAAGTCATGGAACTGCCTGCTTGATGGAGATGTTGCTAAAGCAAAGCCATACACGAGATTTTGTAAAAGCTGTCAATATACTTGTTGACTCGGCAGCGCATATTTTAAAGAATTTAAAAAATGAGTATTTTAACGAGTCTGCCCAATACATGGGTAACGTGGGTAACCCTATCATTGTAAAAAAAGCATTAGATTTACTGACTAACGCATTACCAGAAAAAAAGGAAATCCAGAAAAAAAGGAAATTATTATGACATACGCACAACAATTAAGACGAGAAAGTAAACAAGAAGGAAGACAAGAAGGCATGCAGTTAGGAAAACAAGAAGGCATGCAGCTCGGAAGACAAGAAGGCATAAGAGAGATCGTCAAGAACATGTTAAGACAAGCTTGCAGTACAGAGTTAATTGCTCAGGTGACAGGCTTGAGCAATGAGGAGATTCATAAATTGAAGTAGAGCGT
>JAKSDE010000127.1 GCA_022360235.1 Cytophagales bacterium | reverse complement strand
TTAGCAATGGCATACTCTCTGATGTCTTTGATACCTCGCCCGGCATACATGCCTATGATGAGGGTGATGAGTAAGAAAGCTCCCAAGATGAATTGATCTATACTGAGGTAAGCCATGTTATTTGGTGTGTATAGATTAGTAGTTATTGACTAGCAAATTTTAATGTTGGGTCTGGTGAACCTTAGAGAGGATATTTTCTAAGTCTCTCGAGCATCATTTGATATAAATCTTTATGTCTGTTCTTCTTATTCAGGACTTACCCAAGAAGAGTAAATTGCGCTAAACTTAGGGGTAATTTTAGGTAAATCAAAAATGAAGTTTATGAGTAGAAAAAAATAACTCGCCTAGATTACAGCCAATTTTTGCTTAGCTCCCCTATCAATTATACACTAACTTAATTACGCCGATCACAGAGGGTATCAGCCATGATAAGGTGAAACGTTATCTCCAAAACGAGCAGCTTATCCCTGCTTTGTTATGGAAACACATAGCAAAAGAAAAGGGCTTAATCAGGGGTATGGGGGTAGTAACTTGTCTTTACTACAATTCCAGACTGTAATAAATTTTGGGTAATTGGCTATCGTATTTATGATAAGCAGGCAGATGCGAAAAGCAAGCTGGATCATCTTAAGAGCATGCTCAAGAGGACTATTTTTCAGCAAAAGATTCCTTTTTCTACCGTACTTATGGACACGTGGTATGCTAGTGTGAATATCATGTATACCATCCATGATTAGGGGAAAATATTTTACTGCCCCCTCAAGTCGAATAGGTTAGTTGTTTAGTCCCACGGCCCGCGCTCAACCTTCGAGGCCAATCACTTTCGAGGCCACCTATGTGTTCGTTTTCACTACGACCTAATACTTCGCCCTCACCCTCAAGGTTTTCTTGCCAATATTGCTATGCTATACATGCATTTCGGTGAGCTAAGATAGCTATCTTAAATGTAAAAAAATAGTATTGAATACTTGTTAATGAATGAATAAAAATAGTTTACAAAAAAGTATTTTAAAAAATTTTATTAAATACTAAATTTTTTAGATAGATTTAGATATAGCGAGCCTAGGTAGATGATATAAGTTGTAAGATAAAGCCTTCAAAACATACTGACATAGTAAATATAGCTATTTATAATTCAGACTGTTGCAAAACGCATCAAACTCCTCTCATGTAGCCTATAAAGAAAGGAGATAACCTAGTTTTGCAGAGATCTCAATACTTTATCATTATTTTTTAAGAGGCTTTTTAACCGTATAACGGTCTTAGGTTATAGAATATTAAATAAACTTGATGATAATATATATTTAATATATATTCATAGCTTAAATTTAACATATAAAGCTCAAGTAAAAATTTATTTATTATGAATTACAATACTCCACCATTGAGTTCAGGAAATGAGTGGCTCATTCTGTACTTAATTAAGGAAGACATCAAAAGCAACCAGTTAATCAATGGTTTCAGCAACATGCTAATTGATGCTAGTGCTTATATACTAGATCTTCATGTGCTTGTTTTCCATCTAATGGGTTTTAACCCTCGTTTAGATAGCATATATGAAGAGTATTTTGAATTTATGAGAAAGATTCCACCTTTTACTGAAGAGAGTAGCCCTATTGATGTAGATAGGCTTGCGCATGAATTGTACGCCAAACTATTAAAAGTTAAGCGATCTATGGATGAATAATAAGGTGCATGTTTATCGCCCTTTGCGCTAGAATCATCGTTCTTCCCATGTGTAAGTAAGAGAAGCATACTTTTAGCTGCTTTGTAATTGTCCTTTTGGACGTTTAGAAAAATTATTTAGTCGGCTCTTAACAAGTATTCAATACTGTATTTTTACGTCGAGTAGGTCGGGGCCTACGGAAGTCTCCTGTAGGAGGCTTCCTGGGGCCCTTTCCTCTCTAAGAACTAATGACACTAATTTAATAATTTTATTCCCTTTGCTAGTGAATAAAAAGATAAGCCTAACATGAAACTAAACCGATCACTAGCCATAAGTAAGAAAATACAAGAATGTAAGACAGGGAACATTAGAGGACTCTTGGAAAAGGAGTTTCCCACAGCAGTTTTACAGCAGGCACCTAGCCAGAAAAGTCGTAACCGAATTTTCACCTTAAACAACACCTTATTAACCATGGTATTAACGGCGACCCTGGCAGCTAAGACGCTGAAGAACTCGGTAGATCTGTATTAGCTGATTCATCAGCAACATAGGCAACAGGCCCAACAAGCCCTAGAGGAGTCCATGGAAAAACAGAAACAATTAGATATTCAAAAAGCAAAGAAAGCCGGCAGGCCTAAGAAATAGGCTGCTCAGCTTTCTATCAGCCTGCAGAAGGATATATCGCTGAATACAGCGGCCTACAGCAAAGCGCGTAGCCGTGTGCCTCTAGAGATGACCGAAGAGTTGTTGAAGGCTACTCGTATACAGCGAGCCAAAAACCCCTATACCCACTGGCATGGCTACCGCGTGCTAATGGGAGAGGGTAGCTAGCTGCAAATGCAGGATACTCCCTCCCTGAGAAAGGAGTATGAAGTCAAGCATAAAGGGCAGGGCAGTCCAGGTTATCCTCAGGCTCTATTAGAGACGATTATCGAACCAGGCACCGGACAAATCCATCGCTTCAAGTTGTCCAACCGTCATGTAAGCGAATTAGCCTTATTCTACCCGCTGCTTGATGAATTATCCCCCAACTCTTTGTTATTACTGGATGCCTTGTATAACTGCTATGAAATCATCTCCAAGTGTAAAGGCAGGTATAAAAAATACAGATAAATATATTAAGTTAGTGTCATTATACCTTAGGGGGGAAAGAGCCTGCGGGGACACCCACGGGCTCCGACCTACCCGACGTAAAACACAGTATTTAATACTTGTTAAGGGACGACTCGTTACACTTTTCTTAATTTTACTTATAGCTTTCCCCAAGCATGGGGTATGAAAAAAGCAGAAAGTGAACGAGGTTTACAAAAAAGTGTGCTAGGACGGCTGCCTCAAGTCTTCCCGTTTTTAAATAGGCAAAACCATAGGCAAGTCCTGCCAACGTTGCCATAAGAAACATAGACATGCCTCCTGGCCAGTGTACTAAACCAAATAATAGACTTACCACTCCCCATGCAATCCACGCTCCCTGCTTATATTTGCGAAGTGCCAAAGTCAGCTTTTCTTGGAGATGGCCTCTAAAAAATGCCTCCTCTGCTAAACAAACAGAAAGAAGCATCCGTAAAATCCAAATAAACGTTATCTGAGGTAGTTTAGGGTCAAATGCCACCACTTTGAGTAGGCTATTAGCGAGCATCAACAATGAAAAAGCGATCAAAAATCCTATAATACTCCACTTTAAAATACGGATCCAACTATTGGAAGAAGTAGCTATTTTCTGTCCGAAATAGACAGAGAAAAAAGCATATACGGGCTTTTCTACGTTTAGATACATGGTATAAGGAGTAGCTGTAGCAGATAATTGTACCTTATCTAAGATTTTCCAATTATGGAATCCAGGAAGAAGATGGTAGGTAAAGCCTATAAAAATCGAGAAAAGAATAACTTGTAAAAGCCATTGATAGTAGTTTGGTAAGCTTTTTCTTTCAAGTAAGTACATCACGATACCTAAAACAACGATAGTGAGTAGTCCTATAGCAGTTAGCATTCCCATTGCCAGCCCTATAACCAAAGCTAGTGAAAAGACATATAATCCTTGCTGCTTATAAGTGCTTGTCCATCCCAAAACTATAGCAACAGCTAATAAGCAGAAGAAAGTATAGTTAAGAAATACAATAGATGTCATTTTATGTTAAGATTAGCTCGAAACTCGAAACAACAAATTACCTATTCCCTCCATAAAATAAGTTTAGAAGACCGATCGTAGGTAATCTCCTCATTCTCCAACAGTTGTCTTATCGTCATTAACAACGTCTCTTCTGCGTCAGGAGCGATAGCCTGTATAATACCCTCTATTTCGTTAACCCCTTTTTCTATACACTGTAAAACCCGTGTCCTGTATTGCTGATACACTGCTTCTTTTTCCTTACCATTCCCACGCTTTTTCCCTTTCTCTAGGCAGATATCACAAATATGACATTTTTTGTACGAAACCTCATCAAGATATGCTAATAATAACTGAGTGCGACAACGATGCGCATGCGTCACATAGTGAATGATCGTTTCTGCTTTGTTGAGCGCAATGGCCTTTCTTTGTTTTAATTTTTTCGTATTCAAAGGAAGTTCATGAGCTGGATAGCGCGGTGTGATAAACGTAAGTTGTGCTTGTTCTTTCTGAGGTATATATCGGATCATCGACAAGCGAGCTAAAGCATTGAGTTGCTTGACCACATGCTCTTGGGGTATAGTCAAAAATTTTGCTATTTGCTTTTCTGAGATTCTACAAAAATCAGTAAACAACTCTCCCCCATACATTCTCAACAAGGCCTTGATAAGCGTATCATACGAAGCATGTGCTACTTGAAAAGCATACAACTCCTTAGGCGTAGCAGCAATGACAATCTTCGAAGGCTGAAAAAAGCTTTTATTCAGTTGTATAAACCCTTCTTCTTCTAATTGCTTCATAGCTTGATAAGCATCGAAGGGCTTTAATTGGTAGGCAAGCGAAAACGCTTCTAAGTCAAAATCATAGGTAACCATCGTATGACTCCCTACAGCAATTTTATAATAGTTAGCTAGCTGCTGATAAACCTTTTTGAGTTGCTCAATAGAAGGGTAGCCCTTTTGAATACGTTCTCTTAGTCCCTCGATATCATGTTCATCATACAATACCACTGCATACGCCTTCTTGTCATCGCGGCCAGCACGCCCTGCCTCCTGATAGTAAGCCTCGAGTGTAGTAGGTAAATCCAGATGAACAACTAAGCGGACATCAGGCTTGTCAATTCCCATACCAAACGCATTGGTAGCCACCATCACCCTTATTTTATCTTCCATCCACGCATCCTGCCTCACAGTTCTCGCTAGATGAGGCAGCCCTGCATGGTAAAAGGCACTACTTATCCCATTTTTCTTCAAGAAGTTAGCTACCTTTTGCGTCTTCTTGCGTGTATTGGCATATACTATCGTACTTCCAGGTACTTGCTTGATAATTGCTAACAATTTCTTCTCTTTATCTTCTACCTTCCGCACAGCATAAGCTAAATTGTCCCTAGCAAAACTTTTTTGAAACAAGGCTACCTTGTTGAGATGTAACTTCTCTTGAATGTCAGCCTTTACTTCTTTAGTCGCCGTTGCTGTAAGGGCCATCGTATTAGCCGTGGGTATGAGCGGTCTCAAAGCAGCAATTTCCAGGTACGGTGGCCGAAAGTCATACCCCCATTGCGAAATACAGTGTGCCTCGTCCACAACTAATAAGCTTACCTTCATTCTTTTAACACGTTCTTGAAACAACGTTGTTTTTAATCGCTCAGGAGATACATATAAAAACTTTACCTTACCATAGATACAATTATCCAACATCACATCGATCTCCTGGTATGTCATGCCAGCAAAAATAGCCACCGCAGCAATGCCTCTCTTCTTGAGTTGCTCCACCTGATCTTTCATAAGTGCAATCAACGGAGAAACAACAATACACACTCCTTCTTTAAGCAAGGTAGGCACCTGAAAGCATAGCGACTTCCCCCCGCCGGTAGGTAGTAAAGCTAATACATCCTTGCCTTCCAACACTGCCTGGATAATCTCTTCTTGTAATGGACGGAAAGAGGGGTAGCCCCAATACTGTTTTAATACTTCATGGATGCTGTACATAACAAGTATAGTCGCTCCTCATAAAGATACGACACATAGCGCAACGAAGAAGTTTACCTAGTTATTTTCTCTGCGACAAAATTGTCAGGCCAAAGACAAAAGAAGCAGCACATCATACCCTATCCTTCTATGCAGCTTGCATCTTTGGTATTGAGAACGTGTTTAGCTTTTGTAAACTTATATTTTATGGTACAGTAAATAATAGGGTTGCTATTTCAATAGTTAAAAGTTAAATTGCAAGCATTAGTCTGCTAATTTTTTAAAATAAATTTTGTAGCTTGAGCAACGATGCTCAGAAAAAATTAAACGTTTAAAAACTATGAAAAAAACACTCATTTTATTAAGTACACTTCTACTCACTTGGGTAAGCAGCCCCATATACGCCAAGCTCAGTAAAGACGAAAGAAGGGCAATGAAGGAATGGAAAAAAAGGAAAAAGTCTATGAGTCCCAGTCAATTGAAAGATCTCATTGAGGAGAACCATAAATTGAAAATGGAGGCTGCTAAATCTCCTAAAAAAAGTAGTGAAGCACAAACGAAAAAGATTACTGAATTAGAAAAGGAACTCGACGCTTTGAGAAAGGAAGGAGATGGTGGCAAAGGAGGGGAGCGTAAAGGAATGGGCGAAGACTTCACAAAAGGCATTGTATTTAAAGTTCAAATTGGTGCTTATAGAAAACGTGACTTAAGTAATATCTTAGCAGGTAGCGAAGGAGACCTAGTGCAAGAAAAAGTAGATGATTTAAATAAATATACGCTGGGTAGCTTCAGAGACTATTGGAAAGCAGACCAGCTTAAAAAAGAAATAAGAGCAATGGGGATCAAAGATGCTTGGATTGTGCCGTTAAAAGATGGTCAGAGAATTCCACTTAAAGACGCATTGAATAAGGTACAAAATAAATAACCAACCTAGGGGCGTCAGAACTCTTACGTTTCACAAGAGGAGTTCAAGTAAAAAGTAATCTTGCCAAAAAGAAGAGGAGCGAGAAGAGGGATCTTTTTACCTTCGACTTTCAATAAAGAAAGGGGAGAGGGGGTGGGATGTTAGAAGATGACAGCAAGGGATGCCCTTATTGTAGGACAACACATGGATAACTAGGAACGTGGAATTCATCTATTTGACTATCGGGCTAGTCACAGGGGGAGTGAGTGCATGGTATCTCGCAAAACTGAAGCTTCATTCAACGAACCAAGCTCTGCAAACCAAGCTAGATAGCATCCAGCAAAGCCTAGAGGAAAACAAGGGCGAACTTGTACAAGAGCGCGATAAGAATCTCCATCTATCTACCAACTTAGCAAGCCTAGCAGCAGATAATAAAAATCTAGGAGAGAAGCTAAAAGAACAAAAACAAGAAGTAGAAAAAATACAAGAAAAATTTACCATTCAGTTTAAGAATCTAGCGAATGATTTGCTGGAAGAGAAAAGCAAAAAATTTACTGACCAGAATAAAATTAACTTAGAAAATATCTTAAAACCGCTAGGCGAGAGAATAATAGCATTCGAAAAGAAAGTAGAACAAACCAATAAAGAAAGTCTTGAAAGGAATGTAGCCCTCCGAACAGAAATAAAGAAGCTCAACGAACTCAATTCACAAATCACGAAAGAAGCGGAAAACTTAACAAAAGCGATCAAAGGAGATACAAAAGTACAAGGTGAGTGGGGAGAATTTATTCTCGAGAGCATACTTGAAAAGTCAGGCCTTGTAAAAGGCAGGGAGTATTTTGTTCAAGCCTCTCTTGTGACAGAAGCAGGGAAACGTTATCAGCCTGATATTATCGTTAAACTACCTGAAGAAAAAACTATCATTATCGATGCTAAAGTTTCTCTGGTAAACTATGAAAAATTTTTTAACACTGCATATGAAGAGGAGAGAGAGGTATATCTCAAGAAGCACACCCAGTCAGTAAGAAAGCATATTAGCCTGCTGAGTGAAAAAAACTACCAAGACCTGTATGCTATGAGGGGGCTAGATTTTGTGTTGATGTTTATTCCGATGGAGCCAGCCTTTAGCTTAGCAGTACAACATGACGCTTCCCTCTTTAATGATGCTTATGAGAAGAATATTGTAGTTGTCTCGCCTTCTACCCTCACTGCCACCTTAAGAACAATCGCTAATATTTGGAAAAACGAATATCAGAATCAGCATGCATTAGAAATCGCTCGCCAAGGGGGAGCGTTGTATGATAAATTTGTGAGCTTTATAGAAGACTTAAAAAACGTCGGGCGGCAAATGGATAGTACGCGAAAGGTCTATATAGAAGCAGTGAAAAAATTATATGAAGGGAGAGGTAATTTAGTAAGTAAAGCCCAGCGCATTAAAGAACTGGGTGCGAGAACCAACAAATCATTGGATCAGAAGTTGCTCGACCTTGCTAAAGAATAGCACTGACAACTAATGAGTCAACCCTTATTGAATACTTGTTAAGGGCCGACTACATCATGTAGAGCTTGTTGTCATTTTGTAATAGGCATGCCAACGATGAAACGATGGCTATACATCATTCCTTTTTTCAAGTAAGAGCTTCACATACTTCCCAATAATATCAAACTCTAGGTTCACACGATCGCCTACTTTTAAATATTGAAAGTTGGTATGCCGAAAAGTATAGGGAATAATGGCTATGGTAAATGTGTTTGCGGTTGTGTTAAAGCAGGTAAGACTCACCCCATTTACCGTTATCGAGCCTTTCTCAACAATTAAAGAGGCTTCATTGGGCGCATAGGTAAACTGAAAAAGCCAGCTCCCCTCCTTTTCTTCGATAGCGGTACATACCCCTACCTGATCCACATGCCCTTGCACCACATGACCCTCCAATCGACCATTGGCTGGCAGGCAACGTTCTAGGTTGATATAATCTCCTGGCTTTAACGTACCCAGATTCGTTCTCTGCAACGTTTCATCCACTGCTGTCACCTTGTAGGTAGCTGAAGCCACATCTACTACCGTAAGACATACGCCATTATGGGCTACACTTTGATCTATCTTAAGTGCTGCTGCAAGACTAGTTTGAATCTCGAAATGATAATTTGTCCCTGCTTGCAGGATAGATTTTATTGTGCTCATAGCTTCTACAATACCAGTAAACATTGTTTGGGAAGTCTTTGTTTTACAAAGATAAAAGTACAAAAACTATGTAGTTGACCCTTAACAAGTATTCAATACGGTGTTTTTACACTTAAAATGACGATCTTAGCTCACAAAAACTCATCTATAGCGTAGCAATATTGGCAAGAAAAACCT
>JAKSDE010000024.1 GCA_022360235.1 Cytophagales bacterium | reverse complement strand
CGACTAGAGCCAGCTAACCTCTATCATATTTTGCAATTTCCGCTTCACACAGCTCCTTCGTAAGCGCTTCTAAGACTTTTACTCCCCCAGCTAAATAATCTAGTTCTTCTTTGGTGATGACATAATTCATGTCATAGTCGGGTAGTCGGGGCCTGTGGGTGACCCCCGCAGGGGTCTCCCTGGGGCCCTTTCCCCCCGAAGAACTAATGACACTAACTTAATATATTTATCTATATTTTTTATACCTGCCTTGTTGGGTTTTTCTGGCATAGCTTCCTTTAGATTAGTGGGGTAGAATTATTTCAATAAAATTGTTTTGTTAAGGAGCCCTTCTGAAGGGATTCAAACAAAGATAAATCATTAGGCTATTATCGTTGTTATGGTGTGGAAAAGTGGATAAAACCACCCTATGAAAATGAAAGCTAACTGACAAGAGTTTTATCCACTTTTCCACACCCTGTAAGGGCTTAGAGTTGAGTGGCAACACTAACAGCAAAGCATTAAATTGCAAGTTTTAAATCGATCTTTTCAACTAAAACAAAGTGTTATGAACAAAAAATATTTGACAAACAGTATGTAAGCTAACGTAAGCAGCATGTAGGATAGCGGCACATTATATAGCTTGGAAAGCCATATAAAGCTTATCAATAGACTTAATCCGCTATCCTAGTGATTACTATGCTACATCATATAGAAGTTAAGGAGAAAAACCTATTATCAAGGAATAGATCGCATAGTAATACTCATGCTGCTTAGATAGCTTTCTAATTTTGTTCAGTATTGGTTGATGACACGAAATTAAAAAATATGACAAAAAATATACTCAAAAGCTTGGAAAATCCATAGAAGTCTTTTGCGTTGATCTCTGCGCCTGCCTCGAGCAGCTGACGGACTACCTCTTTCTGACCATACGTTGCTGCCACGTGCAGGTCTTCTGGGTCGATCGCTATGCCCGCCTCGAGCAGCTGACGGACTACCTCTTTCTGACCCTTCTCTACTGCAAAGTACAGGGCGGTGCGACTATTCTCTGGGTTGATCTCTGCGCCCGCCTCGAGCAGCAGGGTGACTATCTCTTGATCACCATTCTCTGCTGCCCTGTCCAGGGCGGTGAAAACATTCCACTTGGCTCTTGCGTTGATCTCTACGCCCGCCTCGAGCAGCAGGCGTACTATCTCTTTGTTTCTCCTTTCAGCGGCTAAGTGCAGGGCAGTTTTATCATCCTGGTCTTTTGCGTTAATATCAGCGCCCCATTCCAACAACTGGGGGACTACCTCTATGTCTCCCCTTTCGGCTGCTAAGTGCAAGGCGGTCTTATTATTTTTGTCTGCTATGTCGACTGCTGCGCCATTTTCTAAAAGAAGCGCTACTACTTGCCAGTGACCCCAACTAACTGCTGAGTGCAGCGGGGTCGTACCCGCATTATCTGCTGCGTCTATCGCTGCCCCGTGCTCCAAGAAAAGCCTTACTACCGCTTTATAACCTTGCTCACTTACCCTATGTAGGGCAGTTTGACCCCCATCAGCTATGGGGACATTGACATTAACCTTCCCTGTCTCTACTATTTTCTTTATACTCGCAGCATCGTCTTCTTTTAGTTTTAATACTACCTGACCAAAAAGGAAGGCTATTACCTCACTATCCCCCTGCTCAATGGCCACATCTAAAGCAGTCTTGCCCGCATTATTTTTCCGCTCTATCATTGCCTCATGAGCCACTAATGCTTTTACTATATCCTTATGTCCTTTTCTCGCTGCCTCGTGCAGGGGCGTACTACCTGTGGCATCTTTTACCTCTACAGCTGCGCCTTTCTCAAGAAGAAGGGTGACTATGGCGCTGTGTCCTTCGCTCGCTGCCACGTGTAAAGGAGTCTTTTCAGCATTATCTCTTACCTCTTTAGCTGCCCCCTGCTCTAAAAGGTATCTTACTACCTCTCTATGATTTTCCTTCACTGCCAAGTGCAAGGGGGCTTGACCTGCATTAGTGCGTGCGTTAAGGAGGTCTGATACCCCTCTTTTTTTCACGAAAACTGCTACTACTTCTCGGTACCCCTTGCTGACTGCTAAGTGAAAGGGCATGTAACCCTCACTGTCCTGTACGTCTCTCGATGCTCCTCCATCCAAAAGCAAGGCTGCTACCTCCTTATGACCCTGGGTGGAGGCTAGGTGCAAGGGGGTAGAAAGCTTACCATCTTGTACGTTTCTCAATGCTCCTCGATCCAAAAGCAAGGCTACTATATCCTTATGTCCCTTGCTAGCGGCTAGGTGCAGCGGAGTTTGATCCTCATTATCAGGCTCATCTACGTCTGCTTGCCTCTCCTCTATAAGGAAGGCCACTATCTCTTGATGACCTTTCTCGGCTGCATAGTGCAAGAAAGTTTTACCCTGAATATCTTTTATTGCGTTTATAGCCCACTTAGACATAGCTAGCCGCTCTAAAAGAACTTCTACTACTTCCCTATGCCCCTCTATGATGGCTGTATGTAAGGGAGTCTGTTTATCCTTATCTTCTGCTTCTATATCCGCTCCTTCCTTTAGAAGCAGAGCTACTACCGCTGTGTGGCCATGCGCTGCTGCTAGGTGTAAGGGCTCCCTGTCTTGCTTATCTATCTTTTCATTTACCCCCCGCTTACCTGACGCTAGTAGTTGCTCGACAGTTTCAACCTTCCCCTCTTTTAATGCGTTGATAAAATCATTACGAATGCCGCTTATTGCTAAGGGATTTTCTGCAGAGAGTTCTACCTTCCTTTTGGAACAGCTTACAGCTAACAATAGCACTAAGCATACCTTTAATACTTTTGTTTTCATAGGCTTACACATTTTTAGTTACATGGTTTCTTGCGCTCCTTTGTTGAGAGGAAGTTGCTTTATCTCTGTGTAATCACCTTCTTCAGCATAGTCTGAAGGAGTCCTACCATCACTATCTTGGGCATCTACCTCTACGTCTGCTTTAGTTAAGAAGCAGGTCTACTACCGCTTTTTGACCCTTCTTAGCTGCCCAATGCAGGGCGGTTTGCTCAGCGATGTCTGCTGCCTTCATATCAGCACCCCTAGCAAGCAGCAGAGAGACTGCCTCCCTTTGACCTTTTCGGCGGCTACGTGGAGGGGAGCCCTCAAACGATTACCTATCCTTTGATTTACCTCCACTTATTTTCCTCTTGCTAAGGTCTCTTCTATCTCTTTATAACCCATATTTTTTGCCCAGTACAACGGAGTATAATCCTTATTATCTGCTACATTTACATCTGCACCCATCTCAACAAGTACTTCTACTACTCCTGGATGATTCCCCTTCACCGCCAAGTGCAGAGCAGTACTACCATCCTTATCTTGTTTATTTATTTCTGTTTGCTTATCTCTTGCTCCTAGCGTGTCTACAAGGCATGCTACTACCTCCCTGTGACCCTGCCTTGCTGCCCAGTGCAAGGGTAGTGCATCATCCTCATCTTGCGCCTCTATGTTTGCTCCCTTTTGAAGAAGTTCCTCTACTACCCTGATATGACCCCTCCCAGCAGCTAAATGCAAGGCGGTAGCCTCATAGTCACCTTGTGCCTCCTTCTCTGCTCCTTGTTCTAGAAGCGAGACCACTACCGCTGCGTCACCATGCTCTGCTGCCACATGCAATGGAGTCTTATCATCTTCGTCTTTTGCTTCTATCGCTGCTCCATGAGCCACCAGGCACTCTACTACCTCTTTACCCGCTGCCCAATGCAGGGCAGTGCGATCACCCCCATCCTTTGCGTTTACTGCTACACTTTTTTCTATAAGCGTATCGACTACCGCTTTGTGACCATTCATAGAGGCTAAGTGCAACCCCCTAGCCTGATACGCATCTTGGGCCTCTTTATCTGCTCCTTGGGCTAGAAGGAAACCTACTACCGCTGCATGACCATTTTCACAGGCCAGGTGCAGGGGCGTCTTTTCACATTTATCTAATGAATCAATACCGGCCCCCTGTTCTCTCAGAAGGGCTACTAATAGGGCTACTACTTCTCTCTTTCCCCTGGCAGATGCTAGGTGTAAAGGAGTATGCCCATAGCCATTCAGCTTTTCATTCACCTTCTTCCAATCATCCTTAGCCAGTAGCTTCTTTGTACGTTCAACATCACCGATCTCTACGGAATGAACAAGGTCATCTTGCCTTGCGCTTACTTCCAACGCCCTCTCTGAACAGAGGTCTACCTGCTTTCTTGAACATCCTAGCACTACGAGGAGCCCTAAGCATAGCTTTACTACTCGCATTTTCATATAGTTACACATTTTAAAGAGTTTAAGGTTATCATGGTTCAGGTTATCTCTCTTGCTCCATTGTTTCGAAGTACTCGCTTTATCTCTTCCTTGACCTCTCCGTTCTTAAGACTTTCAGCATACTGCAAAGGGGTCTGCTTTCCATCATCTTTGGCATTTACATTTGCCTTTACCCCTGCTTTATTATCTAGAAGCAGTGCTACTACCTCTACGTAATTCTCTTCAATTGCTAAGTGCAAGGCGGTCTTACCTTTCTTATCTCGCGCATCTATTACATTTACAACTGCTTTCTCATCTAAAAAGAGTTCTACAATTGCTTTGTGACCACTGAGGGCTGCTAAGTGCAGGGGAGTCCGATCTTCTTTATCTTTTGCTTCTATCGTTGCCTCTTTTGCTAAAAGGAGTTCTACGACCGCTTTCCGACCACTCCATGCTGCTAAGTGCAAGGGCGTCTGCTTTTCTTTATCTTTTGCTTCTATCGTTGCCTCTTTTGCTAAAAGGAGCTCTACGACCGCTTTCTGACCACTCCATGCTGCTAAGTGCAAGGGGGTTTGCCTATCTTTATCTTCTGCTTCTATCGCTGCTGCTCCCTTCGCTAAAAGTAGTTCTGCGACCGCTTTCTGACCACGCCAGGCTGCTAGGTGCAAGGGAGTGTGGCCATAGGTATCTCTTGCCTTTTTTCCAGCGCCCTTCGCTAGCAGGAGGCCTACGACCGCTGTGTGGCCGTTCTCAGCAGCCAAGTGCAGGGAAGTTTGCCCATCTTCATCTTTTGCCTCTACTGGGGCGCCCTCCTCCAGGAGGAAGCTTACTATTGCTTGATAACCCTTCTCAGCTGCCAAGTGTAAAAGAGTATGCCCATAGCCATCCATCTTTTCATCTACCCTACACTTACTTGAAGCTAATAGCTGCTTTACAATTTCAGCATTACCCCCTGCTAATGCTTTGAGGAAATCTTGCCGTATGCTGCTTATTGCTATGGACTTCTCTGCGTAGAACGCTACCTCCCTTTTTGAACAACTTATAACTAGCAAAAGTACTAGGCATACCTTTAATACTTGCATCTTTCTATGTTGATACCCCCAGCACATGTTTAAGATTAACATTTTCATTATCTAATTATTTTCTCGCGCTCCATTGTTTCGAAGTACGCGCTTTATCTCTTCCTTTACCTCTTCGTCCTTAATTTTTTCAGCATACTGCCAAGGGGTCTGCTTACTACCATCCTTTGCATTTACATTTGCTTTTACCCCTGTTTTATTACCTAGAAGCAGTTCTACTATTTCCTTATTTTTATTGCTGACTGCCAAGTGAAGAGGTGTCTTACCAATCTCATCTTGTGCATCTACCTTTACGCCTTCTCTATTAAGAAGCAGGTTTATTATATTAAGAAGCTGTTTTATTTTCTCTCTTTTACCCATTGCTGCTAGGTGCAACGGGGTTTTCTTCCCCTGATCTCTTATATTTACATCTGCACCCCCTTCTACGAGTACCTTTACTACCGCTTCGTGACCACCGCTAACTGCTAAATGCAATGGAGTTCTTTGCTGTTTATTTACTGCATCTTTATTTGCACCCTGGGCTAGAAGGAGCTTTACTACCTCTACGTAATCCCCCTCTTCACTTGCCAAGTGCAATGGAGTATAATTATACTTGTCTAATGCCTCTAGTTGTGCGTTCCCATTAAGAAGGGAGTCTACCACCTCTATTTCCCCCGCAGAAGCTGCTAAGTGCAAGGGGGTTTGACCCAAGTTATCTGTTGCTTCTATATTTGCCCCCTTCGCTATAAGTAGGGCTACGATCTCTCTCTGGCCACTCCAGCATGCTAAGTGTAAGGGGGTTTGATCATCGTTATCTTCTGCTTCTATCGCTACGCCCTTTTCTAGAAGTTTTTCTACGACCGCTTTCTGACCACGCCAGGCTGCTAAGTGCAAAGCGGTATGACCATGGCTATCTCTTACCTCTATTTGTTGTGCTCTCTTCTCTATAAGTCGTTCTACTACCGGTGTGTGGCCGTTTTCAGCAGCCAAGTGGAGAGGAATTTTCTCATCTTCATCTTTTACCTCTATTTGTTGTGCTCCCTCCTCTATAAGTAGTTTTACTACCGCTAGATGGCCGTTTTTAGCTGCCAAGTGGAGGTGAGTATGCCCATACTTATTTATTCTTTTCTTTACCCAATCCCTATCTTCTCCTATAATAGCCTTTACGTTACCAACATTACCTTCTTTTAATGCTTGAATAACTTCGTAAGGAGTTACACTTATGCGCAACTGATTTGATAAACATAGCTCTCCCTTCTTTTTCGAGCAGCTTATAACTAATAGGAGGGCTACGTATATTTTTATTCTTCTCATCTTTGTATAATTAACACTTTCGCTTTTTTCATAAGGAAAAATATTCATCACGCCAAATCCTTTTTTCCTCTCTCCACTTTTTCCTATAATTATAGATCACTTTTGCTCTACTCTCAGCAAACGTCGGGGCACCACAGGTAACTCCCCCTGAGACTTGGCCACAACAACTTATACCACAGTTACAGCTTGTCATACTTCTTACACGCGCCCTAAGATCCAGAAACCATGGCTTTTTAATCTTTTTAAGATAATTTACTATATCACCATGTCCCTGACGTTTTGCCAGGTCTGCAGCAGTAGAATCGTTAGCTTTTACATTTACATAGTCTACTTCTTTCATAATATAATTTTCCTCCTCTTTCTCGTTTATCTCTGCAGCTGTCGCCATAAACTCTACCAGCAATTTTACTAGCTTGAGGTGCCCATTTTTAGCTGCCACATGTAAAAGTGTTTTCCCTTCTTGATCTCTTAAATTTTCTACAACGGCTTCTCTATCGCTCACCGCTTCATACTCTCTACTGTCTCTCTTCCTATGGTTGATCTCTGCTCTTCCATAAAGAAGGATGCCTACTATTTTAGTATACCCCTTTTGTACTGCTATATATAAAGGAGAAAGGTGAAACGTGTCTGGGTGTATTGCCCTTGTCAATTCTTCCTCTCTCCCTTTCTCCACAATCATTCTCACTATCTCCTCCTTCTTCTCTTCGACTGCCAAGTGGAGAGGGGTTTGTCCCTCCTTGTCTGTCGCCTCTACTTGCGCTCCACTATCCAGAAGCAGCTCTACTACCTCCCCATGGCCATTTTCAGCTGCCCAGTGTAAGGCAGTCTTCCCATAGCCATCCTTTGTTTCATTTACATCGATCTCTTTTCTGTTTATTGCTTTCCTTACCTTTTCAACATCACCGTTCTTTGAGGCATCGATAAAATGCCATTCCTTATCCCTTGTACTTATTTCTAAGCACTTTGCTGCGTGATATACTTCTCTCTTCTTTTTAGTACAGCTTACCGCTAATACGAGTAAGAGCAATAGCTTTAATCTTTTCATGATTGTATAGTTTTTAAGTTTTTGATTGAATTTTATTGTCACTACGTGATCTAAGACTATCTTTTGATAAAGTTTTATTTAGCTAAGTTAAAGATAGATTAATAAAAAACCAAAAACTTCCTAAAAAATTTCTAAATATTTTTTAATATAAGCTGCGTAGCGCTCTTTTACACGAAAAGGTGGTGGAAGGGTAGCCAAAGAGGAAAGGTTTTAGCTATTTTTCAACAGCGGTGACTTGTTTGCTTCTTGCCATGAAAAACAAATTGCCTGAGGTATGTAAGGTTAGTTAACTAGCTCTAATTCTTAAGAATTGACCGTGCGACTTTCACCGCAGTCAGCTCAAGCCACTTTCACCCAGTCATGCTATTAACTGAATGGGCAAAGGAAGAGCTATGGAGTTGGCGGTGAAAGTTAGGGTACAACAGCATCAACTTCTCTAGAGTGTCATCACCCCAAAGCAGGCGTGTGGATAAACTTGTGGATAACTCGATTGCGTGTTGCCCATAGCGCAGCTCCCTGCTATCTAGGAGGTTGGTAACTATGCAGTTAGACTGCTGCAAAACGCACTAAAATCCGCTCATATAGCCTATAAAGAAGGGGATTGACCTAGTTTTGCAACAGTCTCAAGTTAAAGAAAAAGAAAGCTATCAAGGAAAGTAGGATTGCTACACTTAGTTTGATAGCATTGCTTGGCTAGGTAAAGAAAGGAAACAAAATTACAAATATACTCGTAGTATATACACAAAACTTCTGGGATAGCTACTTACCTATAGTTTAGGTATAAGGCCTGGCTTTCTAACTATTGATATACCCTAGAAAGTGTTAAAGAAAAGCATTTGTTTAAATAAATATACACAAATATAGTGTTATTATCATTTCCAAAAGATAAATTTAACTAAATTTGAAAACTTAAATTCGATAAATAAATTATATATATTAGCTACCATTAGTATTAGAAGGAGAGTATTTTATGGAGGAGGCTATAAAAAAACTACATAATCTTTTTTTTAAAGGAGCACTCAAAAACAAACAAGTAGCACAAGACCTTTTGTTATGCTATTTACCAGCACAGCTATGTAAACGAATCAATTTTGAGACGCTAAAACCTACAGACAAAAGTTTTGTTAGACAGCATTTAAGAGAATTCCATAGCGATATTATTTATACTTGTCTGATTGACGGCAAGCCATCTTACATCTATTTTATTATTGAATACCAAAGCGACAAAGAAGAGTTGATGGCCTTTAGAAAGTTCCAGTATAATGTAGCTTTAATGGAAGATCACTTAACACAAGGCCATAAGAAACTTCCCCTCATTATTAACTGCTGTATCTACCATGGTAAAAAGGCACCCTATCCTTACTCAGTAGATATATACGACTGCTTCGAAATTCCTGAGTTAGCAAGAAAAGAGATGTTTCAGTCCTTTAAACTCATAGATCTAACAATAATGAGTGAAGAAAATCTTAAAAAACATGGAACAGCGTCCCTAGTGGAAATGTTATTTAAATACCGTCTGAGTCGAAGTTATTTCAATGTAATCAAGCGGGTAATTGAACTAGGATTATTACAGGCAGCGATAAGCCACTTAGGAGATAGCTATTTAGAGCATGTATTAGAATATGTGCTTAATGTAGGCGAAGATACGACACACGTAGTAGAAGATATATTGAGCTTACTCAAAAAAGCATTACCAGCAAAAGAAAAAGTTATTATGAAATTTGCAGAACAGTTAAGACAGCAAGGTGTAAAGACAGGTAGACAACGAGGTATTGAACAAGAAAGGCGAGCAATAGCCAAAAAAATGCTAAAGCAAGGCTTCAAGGTAGAAACTATTGCTCAGGTTACAAGACTAAGCCAGGAGCAACTTAAGAAACTAAAGTAACAGCTTATAGTAGCTACAGCAAGCTATATATTACGTGTAGGCTTAACTTATATCCGCGCTGGAGAGACGCAAGGTAACTACCCACGAAAGGGGTAAAAAACCTAAAGCGACTTTAAAAAGTTTAGGGGGTGACTACGTAATACTACAGAAAGAAGAGGTATACATCCAGCATAGGGGGAGATAGATGAAATGTTAGGCGCACAGTAAATTTTATAACAAGCAATGAGTCCTACGCTAAAGTCATGTTTCTCGAATAAACTAATCGAAGCAGGGTGTGATGAGGCAGGCAGAGGATGCTTAGCAGGACCGGTGGTAGCAGCAGCCGTGATTCTTCCCAAAGATTATTTTCATCCATTATTAAATGATTCTAAACAATTAAGTATAAAACAAAGATTATTGCTCAGAACAGTTATTGAAAAAGAAGCAATAGACTGTGCTATAGGCGAGGTGAGTAACGAAGAAATTGACCAAATAAACATTCTCCATGCCTCTTTTTTAGCAATGCACCGTGCTATTGACCAACTAAAACAAAAGCCTGAATTATTACTTATCGATGGCAATAGATTTCAGCCTTATGAGGATATCCAACATCAATGCATTGTAAAAGGTGACGCAAAGTTTTGCCCGATTGCTGCTGCTTCAGTAATGGCCAAAACTCATCGCGATGCGTTGATGCATCAACTAGCAGAGAAATTTCCAGGCTACTTTTGGAAAAACAATGTAGGCTATCCTACAAAAGCACACCGAGAGGCTATTCAGCGACTAGGAGTCACTCCGTATCATCGTAAAACTTTTCGTCTTACGTCCGCAAATAGCTATCGTACCTAAAAAGTAATGCTTAAATAGTCGACCCTTAACAAGTATTCAATACTGTGTTTTTACACTTAAAATAACGATCTTAGCTCATAAAAACTCATATATAGCGTAGCAATATTGGCAAGAAAAACCTGTAGGGCACTCCAAAACCTGGCAAAAAATAGATAGCTCCTAGACTACTGCCAAACGCATCAAAATCCGTTCATATAACCTATCAAGAAGGGATGTAACCTAGTTTTGCAACAGTCTCCATACTATAGATCCGCCTT
>JAKSDE010000025.1 GCA_022360235.1 Cytophagales bacterium | reverse complement strand
GGCAAAGGTGAAAGTTACTGAGAAGGAAAAGGAGGCAAGAGCTACACAAAGGGAAAAGCCGAGAGAAGAGGAAACGAAATCGGAGCAAGGTCTGCTTGATTCGGCTGTGCTCCACCCAACAACCTGTTTCATGTGAGTGCGGGATCCTCGATAACCAGAAAACGATTATGGTTTTGTTGATGCGTGGACTGAAAAAAAATTCTGAGTTTTAATCCTGAACAGGACATTACTCAAGCGCTTTAACTCGGACATATCTTTATTGTTGGATTGAGCTTGTTGCAGCTGACACATGATTTGCACTTATTGCCAGGCTAGAGGTGTAATGTGTGCATCATGGGACACAGTGACGACACAAGGGAGAATGGATGTGTCCAAACTGCTTTGGCGAAAGTGCATTCTCAGGTGAGAACAGCAATCAAAGCTGCAGCTCTTAGCGACGCGTTGGCTTTTATGTTGCTGGCTTTATGATAGTGACATGGTTATGTTTTAGCAAAGTTTTCCTCGATGACTGTGTTTTCATTACTTCTGTGATTTCAATCTTAGGGCGAGCTATGTGGAGGACTAGCTACGCTTTGTTGAGCGTGAGAAGCCTCGAAAAGCATAACCTGCTGAGCGGGTAGTCGATGCTCCAACAGAGGAAGAGCTGAAAGAAAAGCAAATCCAAGCTGCTGCCAACCTGACACATTTGCTTGCAGAAGAACAAAAGGAACGAAAGGGCTAAAGAACAACAGGAAGCAAAGAGGAAAGCCAAGAAGGACAAAAATAAGAAACGCAAGAGTACAGCAAAAGGGGAGAGCCCAAAAAAGGAAGATCAGCACGATAACGATGTTGGAGGCTGCTGACTCCAGTGAAGCCATATCCGAGGAGGAAGACAAGAGCAATATTGTGAGCAGTGCCCTGGCTGTGGAGACTGTTGAGAGTTTACTGCTCTCAATGTCTCTGAAACAGCGATCCACACACCACGAAGTGGGCAAAGTGACCATAGTGAACAAACCAAAGGTGAGAAAGCTATGGCAAAGGGCAAAGTTACTGAAAAGGGACAGGAAGCAAGGGGTACCTCAAAGGGAAAAAAACCCGAGAGAAAAGGATACAAACTCGGTCCAGGTTATCAGACGACCTCTGCTCCAGATAACTTGAAGAGAAAGGACAAGAGGAAGGGCAATGTGCCATCAACATCCAAAGGTACAGGCAAGAATCCATTGCAATAACACAGTTGCTCCAGTGATATCTTCTGCTAGGCAGAGTGCAGCACCATCGAACAACAGTTCAGAAGGTCAGAAGATAAATTCTGGAAAGAGTACCACACCATTGGTCTCAGTCAATGATCAGACACCTGCATCAGGAAAAGAACAATATCTAGTGGTGAGGATTAAAGCTCAACGAGGTAGAAGGGAAAGAGGTAACAGGAACGACATACACAATAATGAAGGGGTATCTGATGGACAACAAGCCCTGCCAGGTTACCAAAAAGGTGCCATGGAATCTGCACAGAG
>JAKSDE010000505.1 GCA_022360235.1 Cytophagales bacterium | reverse complement strand
TGGGAGCTGAGACAAAAACAACTAGCTCGAAACCCCAAGTGTGGAACACAGCCAATACACCCACAGCGAGGTGTGTTACCTTACCCCTCAGAATCCACCGCTCTTCTCTGATGCTCGCGAGCACTGCACTGGCTCTTTTTGAGGGCAACCCCGTCCATAACTCACTTTAGTTGGAACTACAGAATAGTACCCAAAGTTAGATTCAATATCACGTTGTTCAAGTTTGATATAGACTCAAGACGATTGGATGCTCCCGAGCATCCACGTGCTGGGTAGGCAGCTGCACTATTCAGCGTAAAGCTGGTGAAAGTAGCACAATTCTGAGCTCAGCACAATTCTGAGTTCAGCTGATGAAAGTAGCACAATTCTGAGCTCAGCAAAAGTAAAAAATGATCTTCGCATGTTTGTGCGAATGAAGCTGCGACTAAACGGCGTTTATGCAATAATAACAAGATGTACTCGTCTTCAGTCGCCAATCTACCAGCCGAAGCATGGTCAACGTTTTGTCATAGCTCAAGCATACGAGAAACTGCTACCAGCTACCATTCGGTGCGGCGAAGCACGTTGGCGAGCTCATCAAGCAAGCGTAGTCCAACAGCATGATGCATGATGCATGTACATGCTAGAGCAGACCACTCGTTGTCGATAAATCGATTAGCCTTCCAGCTAGGCCAAGAGTGCTTGGCTATTTGAACTTGGCATTTCACACACTGTATACGGGTGCAAACTCGCTCTGCCACGCAGGGCATCGACGTCAGCAGCCGGCCAAATGCATAATGCCTCCAGATGCCACAACTGCAACCAGGTAAGCCTACAGATTGTGATCCTAAAACACAAGTTGTCGCTTCATGTTGGGCCCATAATTGGTGTGAGCACGGAGCCGACGTGTGTGAATCAATGTGTAATTTACGTGCCCCAGGCCTCTACACACTTCAAGTCCCTGGACTAACAGACCTGCATGGGCCAGGTAACGGATACTGGTGGCTACTAGTATCCGTGAGACTCCCCCATCCAGCATGCGAGTTCCGAAGAAGATGAACGAT
>JAKSDE010000026.1 GCA_022360235.1 Cytophagales bacterium | reverse complement strand
TGGCTGGTAGTCGCGCGCGCCCACGGCTTCAACATATAACCAATATAGTATCACAATTCATCGAAAAATGCAAGACTACTGCTAAGTCCGTTGCTGAACAAGTGCCGGCCTACGCTTTTCAAACCCCTCAAACCTACAATATATATTGTACCCCCTTTGCGGGAGCAGAAGCATTTGTTGAAGTATCTGGGCACAACTATTTTGGCCTAGGTTCAGCTCAGCTGTCAACATGCAACTGTAGTGTCTTGTCTTGTAGTAGCCTGTTGTAGTCTGTCCTGAAGCACAAGATACCCTGCGGCAACAAACATAACAAATGCTATGCTTGATTCATCTCGCCTTACTATTGCGAGTTTGGGTATTGCTGTGTAGCACCGGACTATTCTGCGCGCTCACATCAAACCAGGCGGCGCTGCAGCAACTGCTGCGGCACCTACGCTGGCGCCAAATAGCACGCGCATCCTAGCGCTGCCAACTTCCGCCAACACAATTGATAATTGCAAAGAGCTAGTCACAACTCTTGGATTGCCCTTATGACCACATCAGAGTAGCAGCGAAGATGTGGCCGCTTGTTTTGCCATCATTATGGAAAGGAAGCGCGTCTCATACTTGGCGGAAAGGTAGCATTGAAACGCGACACGACTTGCCAAGCATTAGCCTCGCGATACGGTTCTGTGATTTGGAAGCAACCCGCATACAGTCCTTCCTGGGCATCGTATGCTGCTACAGAGAATCACTTTGCACAGGGTTTCACAGAACCCTACTGCTGACTCCTGCTGCTTGTGCAATGAATGTACTTGTGCAATGAATGGGCATCGACCACTTAAGAAGTAGAGCTACGGCCGCAAAGAGTAGCTATCTAAATGCGACAAAGCAGTACACCTGTTATCCAACCACTTGTCACTTCTTCTATCAGTGGGTACCCATCATGCTGCTGACTTGTTATCTGGACTGCCCTCTCCAGACGAAACTTTGGCGCTTGGGCCAAGTCTGCTAGCGATTTCCAGTCCGGGCGACCTTTCCCTCAATTTCACGCTGGCTCCAGGAGCCGACGTAGCCATTGCCAATGCGACTGGTAGCGCGTGGGTGCTGGATGCCCGAGCTGCTGGCAAGCTGACTGTAGTCAGCCTTGAAGCTCGCGATGGGCGG
>JAKSDE010000174.1 GCA_022360235.1 Cytophagales bacterium | reverse complement strand
GCTTGAGCGCAGTGCGGGGAAACTCGCTCGCTGCGTTCTTAGGGGAGACGGTGGTGGCAACACCACCCTCTTACCCGACGGTTCCGAGTTGCTTGATAGACCTCCTAGAGCACCGTATTTGAATAAAGAAAGTCGACTACTTAAAAGTAACTAAAATTGTGTCCTGCCTTCAGTTGAATTAGAAAGCGATAGATCAGTTGAATCACGTTTTCAATGTCGTCCTTATGCGCCATCTCCACGGTTGTATGCATATATTTCAAAGGCAGAGAGATAAGTGCAGAGGCTACCCCTACATGAGAGTAAGCAAACGCATCGGTATCAGTACCTGTATAACGAGAGGCAGCAAGGCGTTGAAAGGGTATTTTTGCTTTCTCTGCTACTTCGATAAGCATTTTCAGCACATTATTCTGCACAGCAGGGGCGTAGCTCAGGGTGGCTCCTTTACCACATTGAATATCACCTTCTTTGATTTTATTGTAAAGAGGCGATTGAGTATCATGGGTAACATCGGTCACAATAGCCACATCGGGCTTGATACGATTAGCAATCATGGTTGCTCCCTTGAGGCCTATTTCTTCTTGAACAGCATTCACTATGTATAAGCCAAAGGGTAGCTTTTTTTTGTTTTCGTATATTCTCCTTGTCACTTCAGCAATTATAAACCCTCCTATCCTATTATCTAAGGCACGACCTACCAGGAAGTTTTTATTGAGTTCCATTAAATCTTCATCAAAAGTTACTACACAGCCTACATGAATCCCCAGCTTTGCCGCTGCTTTGTCTGATTTACAACCACAATCTAACACCACTGTATCTACATCAGGCTTTGTATGTTTTTTAGGATCTCTTACATGAATAGCTGGCCACCCGAAGACAGCTGAGATAGGCCCTTTGGCTGTATGCACTTTGGCACGCATAGAGGGCGCGATCTGATAGTCAGAACCACCATTGCGAATCACATAGATGTATCCTTCTTTGGTGATATGGTTCACATACCATGAAATCTCATCTGCATGGGCTTCAATCACTACTTTATAAGGAGCATCAGGATTAATGACGCCTACTACGGTGCCATAGGTATCGGTAAAATAGTCGTCTATGTAAGGTTGAAGGTAGTTGAGCCATAGCTTTTGGCCGACTGTTTCATGACCTGTAGGTGAATTATTATTGAGATAATCAAATAAAAACTTTCTGCGTTTTTCATCCATACTCTTTTGTTTTTAATCAGTAGAGCGATCTCTCTATCCCTCTTCCACATATTACCTTATATAGTACCTCCCATCAAAACTCGAAACTAAGAACTCGTTATGTCAGGATAGCGATACATTATCTTTCCACGGAGAAACTCCTCTGTTGCAGTAATGGTTGGCTTGGGCATTTTCTCATAAGACTTAGAAAGTTCAATTTGCTCTTTATTTTCAGAAACTTCTTCTAAATCATCTTCGGCAGCGGTAAAGTGCGTAAGTTTATCACCCAACTCTTCCCTTATCTTTACGGTAACTTGTCTTGCCCGCCTGGCAATAATCATGGTTGTTTCATAAATACTTCCAGTAGGGTTAGCTAAATCTTCAAAATTTCTAGTTACCAATGATAGTTCTGACTTCATAATGATGATGTTTTTTTAGTTTGTGTAAGTTTATTAATTTGGGTTAAACTATACTCATAAATTTTCTCTATCTTTTGAGTATATGGGCTATCAGGGTATTTGTTAAAAAAACGCTGACAATATTCGATAGTAGTATAAAAGTGATCTTTTTTCTTCTCTTCGGTGCTTTCCTTGGCCAAGAGGTACTGTGCATCAACTTGCAGATAAGCTGCCTCTTCGTTGAAAGGGGAAGCAGGAAAATCTTTTTGGAAGTTTTCTAATACGTTGGTGGCCGCATGGTAATGCTCAAGTTGATGATAAAGCTTGGCATTGTTATAAGCCTTGAGCATAAGCTTTTCGCGTAATGTATGGAGGTATTCAGTGGCCTTGTTACTGTAAGTACCGTTAGGATGTTGATGCAGATAAGCTTCTAGTGCTTGTATAGCTTTTTGTGTAATGGCTTGATCAAGCTTTACATCAGGAGACGCTATATATAATGCATATGCGCGCATATACATCGCCTCTTCTACCTGAGGGTTTCTGGGGTAAGTTTCATAAAAGTTTTTAAAATAATAGGCACTCAGTCTATAATCTTTCCGATGAAAGCTACAGTAGGCTTGATAAAATTGTGCTAATTGTGCTTCTTCACTCCCTCTGCTTAGTGGCACTACCTCTTCTAATAGTTGTTCTGCTTTGTAATATTTTTTTGCTTCATAATACTTCATTGCTGCCTGGTACTTCTCTCGCCAATCCTTACTTCTTTGAATCTTGCTAAAGCTATTACAAGCAGTAGATGAAAAAAGTAAAACAGCAATGAAAAAAGTGGTTGATGGCTCTTTAGAAAACATAGTGCAAAGTTAACTTATAATTAAAACTTTTTCAATAGCAATCATCTATTTCTGGTTCCGGGTTCTGTGTGTCACGAAGTAGAGAACGAAAACGTTCTTTGCATGCTGTAAATGAGATGGCGGTAGGCCCGCCGTAAGCGCTTTATAGGAAGAGCTTACAAACTGCCTAGCAGGTGCTGTGGTAAAGAGCCATGGTGCTGAGCGTGCTAGCAAAAGGCATACAAGATAGGTCAGGTGTGAATAAAAAGAGATGAAGGCGAGTGAACCTCCGGTTAGGTATCGAAAGGACTAAGATGTTGTCAAAACTATCTTACGGAACCATAGGTAGGACAAAGCATAACGGGAACCTATTTACTGGTTATGCGGCAGTGGGCATAGAAAGGGCCTGACTTTTATCTAGGCTTATTTACGGAAGGTGAGAAGCTGTGCACTGATGTAGTGGCGCTTTATTAAGGAAAGGGACCTCCCGTGGAGCCTTTCCTTAGCGTCCAAGGGCAAGGCCCAAGTGGAGGCCCCACGAGGCCCAATACTGATGCAGTGCCCAGTGGCGGACCGACTTGTAGTAGTGTTGAAGCTGCTGTAATGGGAGTGGAGCGAAGGGGTCGGCTCATCCAAGCTTAAAATTAGGTAACAACTTCTGAAAGAAGGAATTTACTGGAGCAACCACTTCCCAAAGAAGTAGGATTTCTTGAGTCAACCACTTCCCAAAGAAGTAGGATTCCTTATGGTTAAGCAGAATCGGAGAGTTACCAACTGAAGGCAGGCTTTAATAAAGCCGCAGTCCTTCATTCACTCTGTGAGGGGATGATAAAAGCCGTATGAAGCGAGAGTTTCACGTACGGTTTTGTGAGGGGCTTGGGGCGAAATTCCCCTTGCCTACTCGACCGGTGCATGGCTAGTAATGACCTTGTGCTAAGCGCCTGGTAAAGCCCAACCAAAGTAGTGAGGGGACACCAAATGGAGGCAAGGCAAAACTGAAATAGGTTGAACTGCTGTGAACTCTCAATTTAAAGTACCGATATGGCCAAGGTGCGAAACCACCTGACACGCATCCAGAAGCTAGGGTTCAAACCCAACTGCCAAGAGAAACATTACATCTCCTGGGAAAAACGCCAGTGCTTCGGTACAAAGAGCGCAACCTATCCAGTGCTTCTTACGCGTGGTAAACGTGGTAAACCCGTTGTATCGCCGATACAGCGG
>JAKSDE010000060.1 GCA_022360235.1 Cytophagales bacterium | reverse complement strand
GACAAAATGCACAACTCAAGCCATGAAGAACCTTACTGGTCAAGCAGCGGACTAGTTTCGTATATAGGGATGGGCTCCTACCGCGATGACCTGGGAGTAAGTAGCAGGTGCTATGAGACAGGTGTTTAGGCCTGCTGATTACTTGTAATGGGCAAGGGATTTGTGGGAAACTTGCATGCAGTAGACTTCTGTGGCAATATACACTGCATTATTCTGATAATGTTTACTGGAATGTAATGACACCTCTGACCAAGAGGCTGTGTGTTGATACAGCCGTGACTTAAAACCGGCAAAGCAAAAGTGGGTACCAATGACGATGGGTGACTAGGTTATGCCAGTTCATCATATATGTCAAATCATGGAGCATCACAATGGTACCAACTTTGCGTAATGGTACCATCCTCGTAAACAGTCTCCTGAACGCCCAGCTGCCTCACAGCATCAATGTGAAAACCATTGGCATTTAAACCATTCTAACGGCAGTACTTTTAATGCCCGCCCACATCCCCAGCAGCCCAATCCACAGAATCAACCTCCTCAGCTCGGCAACAACAGTCATGCCAACCAGACAGCAAGGACAAACCGTAATGGTGGCCAGCAGGGCCAAAATGGGGGTCAAAGATTCTCAGGGAAGTGCTTTTTGTGTGGTAGGCCTGACCATAGGGTGTCAGAATGTCCATCCCATGGCAGTTTGCAATCGTTACTTGCCCAGTTACCTGAGCAAAACAAATTGCAGTAAAAAAACTGAGCGCTGGGCAGTCTGTTGTTACATTTAGGCAGGAAAATTCTTTTGCTGGTTTGCAACTTGATCTTACTTTGAATAGTGTTTGCAATGAGGGCATGTCTGGATCATGGTTTTTGGTGGGAGATAATGTGGTGATTATATTTGTGTAGCAAAAGCGATACCGTGATAAGCCTAAGCCTAGTGCCGCTCTCTGTGTGGGATGCAAACCTCTGTCATAACCTACTTTGCAAAAACTTGTTCAATCCAATCTGTCAAACTTATAGCATGACGATTGTCCTCATTTGCTGTAG
>JAKSDE010000179.1 GCA_022360235.1 Cytophagales bacterium | reverse complement strand
CGCTACAGAGGGAAAACAGACTGTCCTAGTTGTCGAGGAACTAGACTAAGAAAAGACGCTTCTTATGTAAAAGTGGGAGGAAAATCAGTGACCGAACTTTTATTGATGCCTATCGAACAACTTGTAACATTTTTTGATCAATTAAAACTTGGTGCTTACGAACAAAAAATCGCTGAAAGGATTTTAACAGAAATTAAAAATCGACTCAATTACCTAGAACGAGTAGGATTAGGTTACTTAACACTGAATAGGCTGACTGCTACCCTATCTGGAGGCGAGTATCAAAGAATTAAATTAGCTACTTCATTAGGGAGTGCTTTAGTAGGGACGATGTATATTCTAGATGAACCCACTATCGGTCTTCACCCTAGAGACACCCACAAACTCGTGGATATATTAATTGCTCTTAAAGCAGCGGGGAACACTGTAATTATTGTAGAGCATGAGGAGGAGGTGATGTGTGCTGCTGATCAGTTGATTGATATAGGGCCTGAAGCAGGATCAAAAGGGGGAAACTTAGTATTCCAAGGTGATTGGAAAGCTTTGAAAAAATTTGATAAGAGCTATACGGCACGTTACCTCCGTGGCATAGAAGAGATACCCCTTCCTACGTCAAGAAGAAAATGGTCTGATGCTATTATAATTAGAGGAGCACGAGAGAATAACCTAAAAAATATTGATGTTACCCTTCCCCTAGGAGTACTTACTGTAATTACAGGAGTGAGTGGCTCGGGCAAATCAAGTCTTGTAAAAAAAATTGTTTATCCTGCTATAAGTAGCGTACTAGAATCAAATACAGAGACAATAGGAAAGTTTGATCACCTTGAAGGAGACTTTCAAAAAATTACTCATATTGAGTTCGTAGACCAAAATCCTATTGGGAAATCTTCCCGTTCCAACCCTATTACTTATATAAAGGCTTATAATGCTATTCGACAACTTTTTGCAGAACAACCGCTTTCAAAACAAAGAGGCTATAAGCCAGCCCATTTTTCTTTTAATGTAGAAGGAGGCCGGTGTGAAACATGCCAAGGGGAAGGAGAAACAAAAATAGAGATGCAATTTATGGCTGACATTTTTCTTACTTGCGAAAGCTGTAAAGGGAAGCGTTTTAAAGAGGAGATTCTTGAGGTGAAATTCAAAGGCAAAGATATTAAAGCTGTTTTGGATATGACTGTAGACGATAGCCTCTTATTTTTTGAAGATAAACCCATTGTTAGTAAGCTTAAGCACTTGCAAGCAGTAGGGCTCGGTTACATTTGTTTAGGCCAGTCTTCTAATTCTTTGAGTGGAGGAGAAGCCCAGCGCGTCAAGTTAGCTTCTTATTTAGATAAAGGCCAACATCCCGCTCATGAACATACTTTATTCATTTTTGATGAACCCACTACAGGGCTACACTTTCATGATATTAATAAGCTCTTAAAAGCCATGAATATGTTGGTCGACGAGGGGAATAGTATCTTAATTATCGAACACAATATGGAGGTGATTAAGTGTGCTGACTGGATCATAGACCTAGGTCCTGAGGGAGGAGAGCGAGGAGGAGAAGTCATTTTTAGTGGCACACCTGAAGCAATGGTTCAGCTAGAAGAAAATTATACAGCTAAGTATTTAAGAAAGAAGCTGAAAAACCGTATTGTGTAGAGAACAGACGCTGTGATAGCAGTGTTAGGGAAACTTGGTAAGGAGGTTATAATGTGAGCCTGTTGCAAAATTAGGTTACATCCCTTCTTGATAGGCTATATGAACGGGTGTGTCACGAAGTAGAGAACGAGAACGTTCTTTGCATGCTGTAAATGAGATGGCGGTAGGCCCGCCGTAAGCGCTTTAGAGGAAGAGCTTACAAACTGCCTAGCTGGTGCTG
>JAKSDE010000028.1 GCA_022360235.1 Cytophagales bacterium | reverse complement strand
GCTATCACAGACTACATCGTTTTCCCGGAGAAAGCAGCTTTGAAGTCGGATCACCTTATTTTAGACAAAAAGACCCGAGAGCATGACTTAAGAGATTTATACTTTACCTTCATCGAGCTCCCCAAGTTTACCAAGCGTATCTCCGAGCTAGCGCCAGGGTTAGATTACTGGTGTTACTACTTAAAGCATGCGCCAGAGACCGAGCCTGCAGATTATGAATGGCTAGTTCAGCACAGTCCGATCATCAAACGAGCTTACCAAGAGCTAGATCAACACTACTGGAGTGAAGCGGAACTCAATGTGTATGAGGATTTGCTCAAAGCAGAGCGAGACCGCAAAGGGATAGAACGGCAAAAGCTGATGGATGCTGAAGCAAGGGGTATAGAAAAAGGTAGAAAAGAAGGTATAGAAAAAGGTAGAAAAGAAGGTATAGAAAAAGGTAGAAAAGAAGGTATAGAAAAAGGTAGAAAAGAGGGTAGAGAAGAAGGTGTAGAACAGGGTACAGAAACAAGGAATGTAGAAATAGCGAAGCAATTGCTCCAAGATGGAGAGCCTATAGAAAAAATCATCCGATGGACAGGGCTGCGCCAAGCACAGCTCAATCAGCTGCAACAAAGCTAACCTCCCTTTCCTTGTCCTAGGTGTTCTAAGCACGAGCTCTTGCTCATCCGAAATGCTCGAAATTCCTCCTGCATCTTCACATATCGCTCATCCAACTGAATTATCAAATATTATGACGTGCCCTCTTTGTGATAGTATTCCCCTAACAAAGCAGGCGTAAGCTGCTCGTTTTCGAACTATCGTTTCCCCTTATCATGGCTGATACCCGGTTTATGATCCGCCTAATAAGTTAGTATGTAATGAGTATGCGACCTAAGCAAAAATTCGCTGTAATCTAGGGGAGCTATTTTTTTCTACTCCTACACTTTATTTTTGCTTTTACCTAAACTTAACCTAAATTTAACTCAAATTACTCTTCTGGCGTAAGTCTGAGTAATTCAAGCCATCACGTTAGTCAAAGCGAAAAACGATAGCTTATTCCTTATAATTACTTATTTTTACCTTAAAGCTTACGGCTATGTTCACCAAGTTTTTAGATCCGAAGAATGACTTTGCCTTCAGACAAGTCTTTGGGCAGGAAAAGAACAAAGATATTCTGATTCATTTCCTCAATGACGTGCTCGACCATACCCACGTTGGGCAGATTGTAGAAGTGTACTTCTTAGAGCGGGCTTATGATCCAGAAGTTGCGGCTAAAAAGCAGAGCATCGTCGATATACGCTGCAGGGATCAAGGAGGCAGAGAATATATCATCGAGATGCAAGTAGCTAAGCAACCAGGCTTTGAAAAGCGAGCCCAGTACTATGCTGCTAAGGCCTACGCCAGGCAGCTTATGCCTGCGGAGCAATATGAGCGGCTCAAAGAAGTGATCTTTATTGCTATCACAGACTACATCGTTTTCCCGGAGAAAGCAGCTTTGAAGTCGGATCACCTTATTTTAGACAAAAAGACCCGAGAGCATGACTTAAGAGATTTATACTTTACCTTCATCGAGCTCCCCAAGTTTACCAAGCGTATC
>JAKSDE010000029.1 GCA_022360235.1 Cytophagales bacterium | reverse complement strand
CTTCCTATAAAGCGCTTACGGCGGGCCCACCGCCATCTCATTTACAGCAGGCAAAGAACGTTTTCGTTCTCTACTTCGTGACACACGAAATCAGGGACCAGGAACTAAAAAGAGCGAGGGAGTAAGGGGACTACTACAACTTAGTACGTGCCATCTCTCGTTCTAAGTCTCTTTCTTTAATACTTTGCCGTTTATCATAGAGTTTTTTACCTTTTGCTAGCGCGATTTGTAGTTTGATAAGCCCTCGTTCATTGGTAAAAAGATGGATGGGGATGATGGTAAGCCCTTTTTCATTACGCTTCATCAACTTGTTGAGTTCTTTTCTCTGTAAGAGCAGCTTTCTTTCCCTTGTTTCAGGATGATTATAAATATTACCTTGCGCATACGTAGCAATATGCATATTTTTTATCCAAAGCTCACCCTTTGAAAAATAGCAATAAGCATCTTGCAATTGGGCTTTCCCAGTTCTAATTGACTTCACCTCTGTGCCTTGCAACACTATTCCTGCAACATATTTGTCTAGCAACTCATATTCAAAGCTGGCTCTTTTGTTTTTGATAACTATTTTTTTAGAAAATCTATTTTTTTCTTTGGCCATAGCTTCTTCTTTCTTCGAATTATTTTTCAAACCGTTAAAGTGGCATTCTTGGCATCGGGCTTACACACAAATTGCAAAAATTACCTGCTAGATACTGATAATAAGCTGTCATAGCAACCATAGCCGCATTATCTGTACAGTAGGCTAAGCTAGGAATAAAGATACGCCAACCTTCTTCTTGAGCTAACTGGGTTAATCTATTTCTTAAGCCTGCGTTAGCCGCTACCCCACCCGCAATAGCAATATTCTGGATATTTGTCTGTTTAGCAGCCTTTCTCAGCTTGTCAAGCGCCATGGCTATCAATGTAGCCCGAATACTTGCGCAAAGGTCATAGAGATTTTTTTCGACAAAAGAAGGGTCTCTCTTCTGATTTTCTCTTAAAAAATAAAGGAAAGCTGTCTTAATACCACTAAAAGAAAAATTAAGGTGAGGTACAGTAGTAGCAGGAAACGCAAAACGATGAGGGTTACCATGCTGCGCATAGCGATCAATACGTGGACCACCAGGATAGGGCAAGCCCATTAATTTAGCTATTTTATCAAAAGCTTCTTCCATAGCATCATCTTGTGTTTCACCTATAAGCTCCATGGTTAAATAATCTTTTACAAGTACTAGTTGTGTATGTCCCCCACTGACAGTCAAACAAAGGAAAGGAAAAGTAGGCTTAGGGTTGTTTATAAAATTAGCAAGAATGTGGGCCTTCATATGATGTACAGCAATCAAAGGAATATCTAAAGCAAAAGCAAGCGATTTGGCAAAAGAAGCTCCTACCAACAAAGCCCCTAATAGTCCTGGCCCCTGGGTAAAAGCTACCGCATGCAGCATGCGTTTTGTTATATTTGCATCTTGGAGAGCTTTTGTTACTACGGGAATGATATTTTGTTGATGCGCACGAGAAGCTAGTTCAGGTACAATGCCTCCATATCTTTTATGAACAGCTTGTGTAGTAACTATATTACTTACTATTTTACCATTACGAATGATCGCAGCGCCTGTCTCATCACAAGATGACTCGATCGCTAAAATAACTATGTCCATCTACTATATTGAGCGAATTAAAACAAAAAGCGAATCTAGTTAAAAAGTTCCTAGTTAAGTCCTTAAAATGGCTTTCAGTTGCTATACTGCTCCTTGTTGCTACGCTTATTGCCGTCTCCCAGCTACCTTATCTCCAAAATATTCTATTGAAGAAATTTACACAACAGCTAAGTAGGAATACCCAGTTTTCTATCAAACATCAAAGATTTGCGTTTAAATGGTTTCAAAAAGCTTTTATCACAGGGCTCGAAATCAAAGATCCTTCCGATAGTACCATGCTATTTATTGACCATTTAGTCTTTGAAATTAACCCTATCCGCATAGTATTGAACAAGTCTATTACTATCGAAGAGGTTAAAATTGAGGGAGCCAAAGTGCATTTAATCAAAAACGATGAAGAAGCATTTAACATCGATGCATTTATTCAAAAAATAAAAACGATGGGTCAACAAAAAGCTACACATAACAAAGCCCCTCAAGCTTTTGTGATTAAGCGAGCCTTTTTAAAAAATGCCGAGTTTTTACTTGATAATCAACGAATCTCCCCCCTACAAGATCGTTTTGATCCCCATCATATAAAATTAAATCAAATTGAAGCACAACTTACCAATTTCAGGGCTGTAGCAGATACGATTGAGATGAATATCTATCAACTTGCCTGCAACCATGTTAATAGCCCTCTCTCTATCGTCAAACTCCATACATTTTTTAGAATTTCCCAAACGGGTATGGCGTTTACGCAACTTAATTTGCAGACAGAACATAGCCACATCAAAGATGCTATCCTATTCACTTATGCAGGTACAAAAGCACTGAACCAGTTTGTCGATAGTGTGCAAGTTAATGCCCATTTAGATAATTCGGTTATACATGCTAGAGAGTTAGCGATCTTTGTGCCCTACTTTAAACAGTACGATACGCATTATTCTTTGAGTGGCAGATTGAAAGGCAAGGTGAAAGACTTTCACATAGCTGACCTCAATTTCAATTTTGGCAAACAAAATAGTCACGTAAAGGGTGATGTGTACGTGAAGGGGTTGCCTAATTTTCAGGAGGCTTTTATGAAGGCCGATCTAGCCACTGGGAAAATATATGCCACAGATATTTCCCCCTACATTAGTGAGCGGCATTATAAAGCTATAGAAAAGCTTAGCTACCTTGCTATAAAAGGAAATTTCTTCGGATCGCTCCAAGACTTTGCCGTAGCAGGCACTTTGGATACAGATCTGGGAACTATTACAGCTACTATTAACTTAAAGAGGGGCCCTTCTCCTCAATATGCTTCCTATAAAGGCGTTATCGCTGTCAATGATTTTGCCTTAGGAACACTTTTGAATGCTAAAGAACTACAAAAACTAACAATGGATGGTCAAATTGAGGGAAAGGGATTGACGTTAGAGACAGCCGACTTTCAATTAAAAGCGCGTGTAGGTAAACTTGGGTTGCATCATTATGAATACAAGAATATATATACGAATGGCAGCTTTACTAAGGAGCGATTTCAAGGAAGTTTAAAAATTAATGATCCTAATTTAAAGTTTGAAGCTAATGCCCACCTAGATCTGAATGATGGAAAGGATTCTATTGCTATACAAGGTAACTTAGCTACTGCTTCACTAAAAGCCCTTCATATCATGGATAAGAAGGCAATCTTGCGTACAAGGCTAGCTATTGCCATGCGAGGGCTGTCACTCGATAAAGTCATAGCAAACGCTACATTTACCCAGTTCTCTTTTAACCTTGAAGACAAGAATCTTGATCTTGACACGCTTCATATTGATACTGATAGAACTAACAAAAAGAGAATATTTAGCTTAAACGCACAACCTATCGCTATCAAGGCTGAAGGTGATTTTAACTATGCTACCTTTATGAAGGATGTAAGTCAACTCGTTCGAGAATACAAGTCCTTTCTAACTAATGTAAAGCATTCCTTAAAGGAGCGAGTCCTTCAAAAATATTGTATAGACTACCATATCCACCTCAAAGATATTAACCCATTACTTAACCTTTTTACATCAGCGTTTTATATAGCACCCAACACTATCCTTCAAGGAAGCTTTTCACAGCACCAGCAAGCTACCTTTTCATTATACGCTTCCCAAATAGATTCATTGGTTTTCAAGAAAAATAAATTACTACAGCCCCATCTTGAATTTACCGCTAGTAAATCAGCAGATCATCAAGAGGTAGTAGCTTGGGGTAAATTTATCGCTAAAAAGCAAAAGAAGGGAGAGCTTGATGCAACCGAGCCTCTCTTATTAGATGTCCTTTGGAAAAATGACCAAATTAATTTTAGAAGTGCTTTTGGGCAAGAAAATAGTCAAAACCAACTTGAATTGAAAGGGAATGTGGCTTTGCTAGACAGTATTACGGAAATTAGACTAGCCCCCACTATTTTGAGAGTACTTGACAAGGAGTGGCAAATACATCCCCACAACCTTGTCATTTTAGCTAAGTCATCTATCAAATTCCAAAATTTTTCGATTTTTAGTGAGGACCAAAAAGCTAGCCTCGCAGGAGTTATCTCCTCTAAGCCCACTGAAAGGCTTCACTTACACCTTGAGAATTTTTTGTTGAGCAACTTAAATCCGATTCTAAGCCGTAAACTCGCTGGTAAAGTTAATGGTAGGGCAATGTTACAAAACATCTCACAGAAGTCATTGATTGAAAGTAATATAGTGGTAAAGGACTTCATTATAAATGATTTTTTAGTAGGTGATGTCACTTGTCAAACAAACTGGGAAGCACATTCAAAAAAATTAAACATCGCCTTTGGGGTTGAACGCTTAAAAAAGAAAATTATGCACATTGTTGGTTTCTGTAAACCAGTAGAAACTAAGAATAGCTTACAGCTTACAGCAAATTTTTCAGATACAAGGCTCTCGATGCTAGAACCTTTTGTGGAAAAACTATTTTCTCAACTAGATGGCGCGTTAAATGGTACAATAAGTGTAAAAGGAAGCCTTGCTGACCCGCAAATTACTGGAAATGGCAAAATTACGGATGCAACGCTTAGTATAAATCATTTGAATACACGCTATGGATTTGCTGGGGATTGGGCTTTTTCCAGTAAAGCCATTCATATTAATAACTTGAAGCTATCGGACGAGCAAGGAAGCGAGGCTACACTAACAGGAGCGATCTTTCATGAAAAATTTACCAACTTTACCCTTGACCTTCAAGGAGCTATGACAAAGTTCAAAGTACTCCACACCACTTTTAGCGATAATCAGGAATTTTATGGAAATGGTATTGTAAGTGGCAATATAGCCTTGTCGGGTCCTGTCAGTAATCTCACTATACAGGCAAAAGCAACAACGGACGAGGGTACCCGGATTTACATTCCTGTTAAAAAAGATAATATAACAGTAGGACAAGAAGAATATATTAGCTTTATAAGCTTTGAGGACCAAGCAAAAGAGGAAACTTCTTCTATAAGATCGGTTACATTAAAGGGCCTCAAGCTGGATTTAGCGTTAGAAATTACGCGTGATGCCTATACAGAGCTTATACTTGACATGAAAAATGGAGATATCATCAGCGGAAGAGGGAATGGCAATATCAACCTGAAAATAGATACAAAAGGAGCATTTAACATGAGTGGAGATTATGTGTTTGTAGAAGGAGGGTATAAATTTTCTATTTATAAGGTGATCGACAGAAAGTTCAAAATTTCACCGGAGAGTAGAATTACTTGGTATGATAATCCTCATACAGGCCTCTTAAATATCAAAGCAACTTACGAGCAACGGGCTTCCTTAGCACCGCTCCTATTGATTGATGAAGCAGAAATAAAAGCAAACCCTGATTATCGAAAAAAATATCCTGTACAAGTAATACTAAAACTACAAGGAGAAATTTTATCCCCTGAGCTTGATTTTGAAGTGAATTTTCAGGAATATCCAGATAATACCCCTATGCAAACAGCTATTGATGCCTTTCAAGCAAAGGTAGCAGCAGATGAACGGTACTTAGCCGATCAAGTGTTTAGTTTAATTATCTTAAAAAGGTTCTCTGGTGAAAAACAAGCTAACACGAGGAGCAAAGATGTCGGAAGAAGTCTTAGTGGATTTTTCTCTAGTCGACTCAGCAGTCTTGTTTCAGAATTAGATGAAAATCTAGAAATTGATGCAGATATTAGCCTAACAGAACTCGATGAAAGCCTGCAACTGCGATTAGCCTACACTTTCCTAGGAGGAAGGCTGAGAATAGCTAAGGAAGGAACTATCGGTCATAGCAATGGAAGGGAAGCTAATACTACAAGTACCTTGATAGGTGATTGGACGGTAGAATATCTACTTACCAAAGATGGACAACTTAAAGCTAGAATGTATAGTAAAAGTATTTCTGATCCTACCTATCTAGGCACCAGTAACGCGCCTATGATTGTTGGAGGATTTAGCATAAAGCATGTGAAGCATTTTAATCGATGGAGGGAAATTTTTAAAGGTAAGAGAAAAAAGTTGGAATAAAGTAAGTGACAAGAATCTACCATGACGGGGGGTATTTAATCATAGAGATCCACCTTTGAAAAATGGCGTTCAGAGGGGCTGTCGAAAACTAGGCGGGAATTGCTTCCATTCAGTCATTGTTTAGCCGCTTATAGTCAAATACGGTGCTCAAGGAATCATATCAAATCTTTACTACTACAAGGGATGATAGCTTATAAGGAAAAGCCCAATGGTTTCTTGCTGAGACGACTCCAATGCCAAAGCCCTGATGGGGGGGAATATGTGCTTCCTACCTCCTTGTTAGATAAAACAATAGGTAAGCATGAAATCCAGGAGTT
>JAKSDE010000130.1 GCA_022360235.1 Cytophagales bacterium | reverse complement strand
GCCCGACTTGTCCCAGGCGATGTCGGACATGTGCACCATGCCGTCCACGTCGCCGTCCAGGCCGACGAACAGGCCGAACTCGGTGATGTTCTTGATGTCGCCCTCGACCTCGGTGCCCTGCGGGTATTTGGCGGCGAAGGCCTCCCACGGGTTCTCGCCGCACTGCTTCCGCCCCAGGCTGATGCGCCGCTTGACCGGGTCGACCTCCAGCACCATCACCCTATGTCATCACCGACATGTCGTTGCTGCTATTGTTGTTGATACTGCTGTCTCTGCTTCTGCTGTTGCTGCTGTTGCTGTTGATGTTGCTGCTGCTGTAAGCCCCGCTTCCCTTTTCTGCCCGCAGTCCCACCCGCCCTTTTCCCTACTCCACAGGCCATGGTAGTGTACCAGCAAGCAGTTGCTGCACAGCCAAACCACCTGCAAGCCGCGCTAGCCCTGGCTAGGCTGGCATTAAGCTAGGGGGACCTTGCAAAGTGTTAGGAGCAGTGCACCAAGCTGCTAGAAGCTCACCCGGACCAGGACGATGCGCAGCTGCTACTGGCAGAGGTGCTGGCCCACCAGGTAGGGAGGGCATTGACAGAGAAGGCCTTCTTTGGTCATGGGATGGGATGGGAGGGGGTGCGGTTGGGTAGGGGGTGGTTGTCTATTGGTGGGGCCGCTGAGGTGGTGTTTGGGATGCGCGGGTGGTGTTGCGAATGGATTTGGAATCTATTGCGAGTGGTGTTGCTGGTGGCTTGGGGATCCGTGAACAGTTTTGCTGCTGGACTCGGGATCTACTGCATGTATCGTTGCTAGTGGATTTGGGATGTGGGCCTGCTGTTGCTGGTGAACTGGCTATCAGTAAATGGCGTTGCTAGTGGAGATGCGGGTTATGTTGCTGGCGGATTTAGGATGTATGATGTTGATGTTGGGAACTACGGATAGCTGGCTGATGACTTGATTTTTTGCAGCTGGCGCTGCCTCTGATGTCAGCAGCTATGGTTAGGGCCAGTGCCGTTGCGTGTAGTATCCACTGGTGGGCTTCGGCGCGATACAATGTGACAGAGGTAGGGTGACATTCTGTGCGCTAGGGGGGGGTATGGCGTAGGGTGCTCAGGTGTGCAAAACTGTGGCGTGGCGCGGCGTGGTGTGCGCGCTTTAGAATGTTGCCTACTGATTTTCCAGGCACTTGCACTAG
>JAKSDE010000030.1 GCA_022360235.1 Cytophagales bacterium | reverse complement strand
GAGTATTGAATGTATTGGAGCATCTTGAAGTATTTTTCAATCGCTCTCTTCTGAAACTTCAAAATCCTTAATTCAACATGAATTACTATATACTCAAGCGTTTAATTTTTCTATGTGCGACTGAAAGATATTTTCAGCTACTTTGATAACCTGTTCCAGCCTAGCCACGTCTTTACCCCCTGCTGTGGCAAAAAAAGGCTGCCCTCCACCCCCTCCTTTTATCCACTTTGCCAATTCTTTGACAATATCATGCGCATTTTTTGCAAAACTGTTGAGCGAGTCTTCTGAAATCATTACAGCAATGTGGGGCTTTTTATTCACTTCTGCTGCCAACACCAAAAAAAGGGATGGATAGGCATTTTTAAATTCAAAAGCAATTTTTTTAACAGCTTCTACTTCAGGTAGCTTTACTTTTTCTATTAATACGTTCATACCACGAACGGTTCTCAACTTTGCTTTGAGCGACTTTTTAACGGTACTGATCTGTTCAAGTCGGTAAGCTTCTAACGCTTTACATAAGTCTGCCTTTTCTATAAGCAACTGCTTCACAGCTTTCTCAGGGTCTTTAGGGTATTTCAGCGACGCTTCAATCGCCTCTAAGGTAGCTAGCTTCTTGTCAATAAATTTTTCAGCCGTCGTGGCGGTTACTGCTTCTACCCTTCTCACCCCTGCTGCTACTGCTGCTTCTGAAATGATTTTGAAAAAGCCTAGCTGACCTGTAGCAAGTACATGGGTACCACCACATAACTCTACGGAAAAGTCCTCATCAAAAGTTATCACCCGTACATGGGTACCATATTTTTCGCCAAAAAGTGCTGTAGCCCCCATCTTTTTAGCTTCTGCTATAGGCATATGGCGTTGTTCTTGTAGCGGAATGTTTTCTCTGATCTTTTGATTGACGATGTTTTCAATTTGTTGGATTTCTGCTTTACGCAGTTTTGTGTAATGCGAAAAGTCAAACCTGAGTAATTGCTCATTGACTAAAGAGCCTTTTTGTTCCACATGATTGCCTAACACTTGTCTAAGTGCCGCATGCAAAAGATGGGTAGCACTATGATGATTGGCTGTCAGCATTCTTTTTGTACGATTGACAACGCTTTTAAATGGTACGTTTAAATGGGTAGGTAATTGGGGGGTGTAATGAATGATCAATGCATTTTCTTTTTTAGTAGCAACAATCGCTACTTGCTCTTCTTCATTTTGGAGGTACCCTGTATCCCCTACTTGTCCCCCTCCTTCTGGATAAAAAGGTGTTTTATCGAATACTAACTGGTACAGTTGCTTACCCTTTTCTCTAATTCTACGATACTTGACAATCTTAGAAGTTGCTTCAAGTTGGTCATAGCCGACAAACGTTGGTGTTACTTCTTCATTAACCCTATGCCAGTCACCTTGCTCAGCCGTTGCTACTTTTTTAGAACGATCTTGCTGAGCTTTCATAGCTTCAGCAAAACCTTGCTCATCTATTTGTAATCCTTTTTCTTTGGCGATGAGGCCCGTCAAATCAGGAGGGAAACCATAGGTGTCATACAATTCAAAAACAATTGCTCCATCTATGACAGTAGACTTGCCTTTTAGCTCGGTGCCAAGCTGTTCTAACCTGTGCAAGCCCGCTTTGAGCGTTCTTAAAAAAGAAGCTTCTTCTTCTTGTATAATTTTCTCGACAAAGGGTTGCTGCTGTTTTAGTGTAGGGAAAACTTTTTCAAACTGTGCTGCCAATAGGGTGACTAGCTGGTACATGAAAGGTGTTTCAAAACCCAGATAGGTATAGCCATAGCGTACGGCCCTTCTTAAGATTCTTCTAATCACGTACCCTGCTTTATTATTCGTAGGGATTTGCCCATCAGCAATGGCAAAGGCTACAGAACGCACATGGTCAGCTACTACCCTGATAGCTACATCGGTGTCAGCGTCTTGGCCATACACTTTTCCAGACGCAGCTGCAAGGGCCTTGATAAGCGGAGTAAAGATATCTGTATCATAATTAGCATATTTCCCTTGTATAACCATGGTCAGACGTTCAAACCCCATCCCTGTATCAACATGCTTAGCAGGTAATTGTTCTAACTTGCCAGAAGCTAAGCGGTTGTATTGTATAAACACTAAATTCCAGATTTCAATCACATAGGGATGCGCTGTATTGACTAAGTCTTTACCAAGCTTTTTCTTCCGTGCCTCTTCAGGCCTAATGTCTATATGAATTTCAGAAGAAGGGCCACATGGACCTGTATCACCCATTTCCCAAAAATTATCTTTTCCTAAGCCATAAAGTATACGTTCTTCATCAATGTATCGCTTCCAAATAGTATAGGCCTCTTGGTCAGGGGCGCGTGTATCGTCTCCCCCAAAAACAGTCACATACAACCTTTCTTTAGGTAATTGATACACCTCAGTAAGTAGTTCCCATGCCCATTGTATGGCTTCTTCTTTGAAATAATCGCCAAAAGACCAGTTACCCAACATTTCAAACATCGTATGATGATAAGTATCTACCCCTACCTCTTCTAAATCATTATGTTTACCTGATACTCTCAAACATCGTTGGGTATTCGTAACGCGCTTGTGTTGTACGGGTTGATGGCCCAAGAAGATATCTTTAAACTGATTCATCCCTGCATTGGTGAACATCAGCGCTGGGTCTTCCTTGTTTACAATAGGCGCAGAAGGAACATAGATATGCCCCTTTTTTCTAAAAAATTCGATAAATTTCTCTCTTATTGTCTTAGAATTCATTTAATTAAAGCGGTCCCAATGATGAATTAATTTGCAGTTAATACAAATTAATTTTTATTTTTGAATTTTATTTACGCCTTGATAGTAGTTAGCAAAACTACAACCCTCTAAATCATCGAATAATAGAATGGCGCGCATAAAATACTATTATAATACGCAGACTTGCAAGTATGAACGAATTAAAGTGTCAAAATGGAATATTCTCCGTGACTTATTAGGCCTCTTTGCTATCTCTCTTATTATTGCTATCCTCATTTTTCTTTCTTATAGTACTTACTTTGACTCACCTAAAGCAAGAGAACTCAAAATAGAAAATGAAAAATTAAAGTATTCTTATAGCCTTATTCAAAAGGAAATAGAAAATACCAAACAGTCGTTAGCCTACTTGCAAGAGCGCGATGATCATATTTACAGAACGATCTTGGGGACAGAGCCCATTTCGCCCGCTGTAAGAAGAGCAGGTACTGGAGGTGTAGATCGTTATAAAAACTTGGTTGATAAGGAAAAACTTATTGTAGATACTTTCAAAAAGGTAGATCAGCTTAAAAATCAGCTATACATTCAAACAAAATCACACGATGAGATTCTAAAATTAGCAAAAAATAGAGCTAAGTTTCTAGCCTGCCTCCCTGCCATTCAACCCATCTCAAAAGATGGACTTAAGCGCTTAACTGACGGGTTTGGTATGCGTATTCATCCTATTTGTAAAATCCCCAAAATGCATTATGGTTTAGATTTTGCTGCCCCCAGAGGAACTCCTGTTTATGCTACAGGAGATGGAGTTGTTAAATTAGTAAAAACTAATATGGGAGGACACGGAAATCAGGTTGAAATAAATCATGGGTATGGCTACACGACCAAATATGCCCACCTCGCAAGCTTTAGTGTTAAAGTAGGACAAAAGGTAAAACGAGGCCAATGTATAGGTTATGTAGGTAATACGGGAGTGTCTACTGGTCCCCACCTTCACTATGAAGTAATTAAAAACAATAAAAGAGTAGATCCTTTAAATTACTTCATCGCCGGTGATCTTACTGCAGAAGACTACGCCAAAATGCAGGCGTTGGCTTCTCGAGTAAACCGCTGAAGAAGTGTCAATAAAGCCATGACATGTTGCCAAAACTACTTAGTCGACCCTTAACAACGCTTGATGGTGCTATTTTTGAGACGTTTTGCAGCAAGCTAGGTATATTAACACACTAAAACTATAAACTTATGTTTCGTAATCGATGGTATACAGGGAGTATACAAAAACTTTTAATTCTTTGTTGGATAGCAATCTTATTACTTGCGTGTAGTAAAAAACCACAGTCAACAGAAAGACCAGGTACACCTTCAAATGGTACTCCACCTCTAACTAGTACCCCACCTCCAACTGGTACTCCACAGCAACCTGGTACCCCACCTTCAACTAAACCTGGAGGGGTAAAGAAGCCAGGCGATCTTTGTTATACTATCTCCGCTCTGCAATTATGGGCAACAGCTGCCGCCATAAAAGGTGATAGTGTATTTTCAGGAAGCCATATTGATAAACTTGATGAAAATGGGAAAAATCTAGCGAAAGCAGGAGCTCAAATTATCGAAACAATAAATGAGGGAAAGACTGTTGAGAAGAATGAGATGGAGGCTTTCTATGACAAACTAAAAGCATGTGGGTGGAATCCTCCTATAGATAGTGTAGAAGATTTAGCTGAACTAATGGAGTCTATGTATAGAGTTTTAAAGCCTGATAACTATGTAAATATAACACCAACAGGGAATTCTATTATAGGAAGCCAATGTCCTGATAAACCTTATATACTTCCGCTCACTCTCCCTAATGATAATTCTTCTCAATTTATGCAAACGCTTTTTAGTCATTTTTTGCGTAATAATGTGGACCGTTTTGAAGAGATACCTGACTTACTAATGCTTAATGTTAATCGAAATCCAGATGGGAATGGGAAGAAGAAAAATGAGATAAAATATCTACTTACCATAACTATTAATGAGCCATATACCTATGATAATGAGCAACATACCTATGACCTTGTAGCATTTGCTAGGCACTGTGATGATGGTACGACAGCTAGCGGCCATTACATAGCTTATGTTGAAAGAGGCGAGCAATGGTTCCAGTGCACTGATCATGAGATCAGGAAGTGTGAAAAAATAGAGGATGTAATAGACTCGGCTGAAAATAGCGACATGTACCTTTATAAGAAGAGAGGCTAGTTTTGTAAAAAACTAGCCATCATATTAGTTCCTAGTTTCGAGTTCCTGGTTTCGATAGGGGACGGTAGAAAACACATCTTGCCCACTCAAAAAGTTGCTTGATCTGAGTTCCGGGTTCTAGCCTGCTGTAAAATGCATCAAAATTCGCTCATATAGTCTATAAAGAAGGGATGTAACCTAGTTTTGCAGCAGTCCAAGATCCGCCTTTGAAAAATGTTTAAAACTCCAAGCGAAGTGCGGCCAAAAATTGGCGTGTCTGAGGAGCGCAGCGACGAGTTGGCCAATTTTTAGCACGGCGCGCAAGAATTTTAGCCATTTTTCAACAGCGGTGAGGGCTCCCGGCAGGTGAAGCAAACCGTCGTGGATAAGCACGTTAAATGACGTACTTAGTCCGTCCTGAAGTATTCCCCAAATCATTGATTTGATTGAATTAGCTGTGTTTTTTGCTAAAAAATGAGTAATTCAAGCCAACAAAAATTGCAAGGAAAAGCGGGATACAGCTACAAAAACTGGCAAATAATGACCCCTAAAAATCATGAAGCCCAAACCCATTAACATCCTGCAAGAAAACTTGTTGGCCCCTAGAATTTCAAGCCTTATTGAGCCTAAAAACACCTTGGTCCTAGCAGACCCAATAGACTGGACTGCCTTTGAAAAATGTTTAAAACTCCAAGCGAAGTGCGGCCAAAAATTGGCGTGTCTGAGGAGCGCAGCGACGAGTTGGCCAATTTTTAGCACGGCGCGCAAGAATTTTAGCCATTTTTC
>JAKSDE010000108.1 GCA_022360235.1 Cytophagales bacterium | reverse complement strand
TTATTACATCAAATTTTCTCTCCCACCCTTAATTTAGCACTACGTGCTCTGTTATTACGTTGTATTTCTTCTTTCGAAGGAATGATAGGCTTTCGATAGAGAGGCTTCAGCGGGCGTATTAAATTTCCATACAGATCTTTTTGTAATACACCTTCACAATTACCTTTGTTCATCAAGTTCTTCACAAGCCGATCTTCTAAAGAATGATAAGCCAATACGACCAATCTACCTTTTTTTTTTAAGATAGTAGCACTTTGTATAAGCATTTCTTTGAGTGCTTCCAACTCATCATTCACTTCAATGCGCAGTGCTTGAAACACTTGTGCATAGTACTTGTATTCTTTTCCTGGTGGGGAAAATTTTTTCAAAATCGTCTTGAGTTCATCAACAGTCTCAATCGGTTGATTCGTCCTCGCAACGCCAATCGCCTTGGCCAAGGTATAAGCACGTCTCACTTCTCCATAGGTTTTAAAGCATTGTGCTAATTGATCGATCGAATAATTATTTAGCACTTTCTTTGCTAGCACATCCCCTTGTTGATCCATCCGCATATCGAGCGGTGCATTAAAGCGCGTAGAGAACCCCCTACTAGCTGTCTCCAACTGATGCGAAGAAACACCAAGACCAGCAATGATACCATCTACTTGGGTAATTTGATACGCCGTAAGCACCTTTTCTATTAACCTAAAATTAGCATTGATCAAAGTAAAAGCCTTATTTTCAATACAATGTGCGCTATGCATTGCGTCTTGATCTTGGTCAAAAGCAAAAAGCTTCCCTCCTTTTAATTGTTGAAGGATAGCTTGGCTGTGACCTCCACCTCCAAAAGTAAGGTCTACATAAATACCTTCAGGTTGAATAAACAAACCTTCCAGGCTTTCTTGCAGCATTACGGTTTGATGATAAGGGTATGCCATTTACTGATGAGATGATTGACTGGTTTTAGTTGTTTTATTTTTATCCGGTGTTTCATTCAAGCTTGTAAAAGGCTGTAGTCCTTTTTCTTTACCAACACGCAACATATACTGATAAGCTTCTTCCTCTTGATTTCTAACTTCTCCTTCTAAAATTGCCTCCCTGATAGCTTTTTTGATTTCTCCTACTAACCGGGAAGGTTTTAATTGAAAAGCTTGCATAATCATATCGCCTGTAATCACAGGCTGAAAATTTCTGAACTGATCTTTTTTTTCTACCTCTCTAATTTTTTCTTCTACTTTATCAAAGTTTTGTAAGTAACGCTTTATCTTTTCAGGGTTGTTAGAGGTGATATCTGCTCGGCAAAGCAACATAAGATCTTCTAAATCATCTCCTGCTTCATAAAGCAATCGCCTTACAGCTGAATCTGTTACGGAATCTTTTACTAAGGCGATAGGTCGTAGATGCAAGCGCACCAGTTTTTGTACATAAGCCATCTTTTCATTCAGTGGGAGTTTCATCTTTCGGAAGATGGTAGGTATCATTCTAGGACCCAAGTCTTCATGGCCATGAAAGGTAAACCCCACGGCTGAGTCAAAACGTTTGGTAAGTGGCTTAGCAATATCGTGTAAAAGTGCAGCCCATCTCAGCCATAAATTTGTCGAGACACTAGCCACATTATCTAACACTTGTAGCGTATGATAAAAGTTATCTTTATGAGATTGGCCTTCAATCGTTTCAACCCCTTGTAGAGCAGCTAGCTCAGGAAAGATAAGGGAAAGCAAGCCAACATCGAACAGCAGTCTGAACCCATACGAAGGCACCTTGGATAAGATAATTTTGTGAAGTTCATCAACAATACGCTCTTTAGATACAATATTGCTTCTTGTAGCATGCTGTTGGATCGCCTCTAACGTTGCTGGGGCTATTGTAAAGTGGAGCTGTGAAGCAAATCGAATGGCTCGTATCATTCGGAGTGGATCATCAGAAAAGGTTATAGCTGGAGCAAGCGGTGTCTGGATAGTCTTTTTTTGTAAATCCTTCACCCCTTCAAAAGGATCTACTAGTTCGCCAAACCGATCATGATTCAAACAGATAGCTATGGCATTCACGGTAAAGTCTCTTCGGTTTTGATCATCTTCTAACGTCCCATTTTCTACCACAGGCTTTCTAGAATCTTTTCTATAAGACTCTTTTCTAGCGCCTACAAACTCAACTTCCCAGTCATTCCACTTTAGGGTGGCTGTGCCAAAATTTTTAAATACAGTAACCTTTGTGTTCTTAGCTATAGCACGAGCCACCGCTTTCGCTAGCTGGATGCCACTGCCTACACACACGATGTCAATATCTTTGGATACGCTTTTTAAGAGTAAGTCTCTTACGAACCCTCCTATCACATACGTTTCTAGTTGGTGTTGGTCTGCTACTTTACCAACCCATTGAAGTATAGGATATCGATAGAGTACACTACTGTAATTCATCACAAGATCTGCCCATCATACCACTACGATGAGAAATTTAATGCAAGGCCAAGTTAGGTGATATTTGCTTGACCTCAAAATAATATATTTTATATGCTTTTATTAGTGCTATTTTGGATAAATATGTTTTAATACTCAAAAATAATGTACCTTTGTAACTTATAAGTGTTAAAACAGGAAAAAATTTTAAAAAAGAAGGAAAAAAATCTACCAAGATAAGTGCTTATGGATACAGCAAAACACATATTTGTAACAGGAGGCGTTACTTCTTCTTTAGGGAAAGGTATTATTTCAGCATCTTTGGGAAAGCTCTTGCAGGCTAGAGGTTATAAGGTTACGATCCAAAAGTTCGATCCTTATATCAATATCGATCCTGGCACATTGAATCCTTATGAGCATGGGGAATGCTACGTAACAGAGGATGGAGGAGAAGCAGACCTAGACTTAGGGCATTATGAGCGCTTTTTAAATATAACCACTTCACAAGCTAATAACGTTACCACCGGTAAAATATACAATACAGTTATTACCAAAGAAAGAAGAGGGGATTATCTAGGAAAGACCGTTCAAGTTGTCCCCCACATCACTGATGAAATCAAAAGAAGCATTTTTGCCTTAGGTGAAACAGGGAAATATGACTTTGTCATTACTGAAATTGGAGGCTGCGTAGGCGATATAGAATCATTACCCTTTATTGAGGCTATTCGACAAGCAAGGTGGGAACTTGGCACAACTAACTTTTTAGTGGTTCACCTTACTTTACTTCCCTACCTTAAGTTTACAGGAGAATTAAAAACAAAACCTACTCAGCATGCTGTAAAACGATTGCTTGAAGCCGGTGTACAGCCAGATATATTAGTTTGCCGTACAGAAAGAAAAATCCCCCAGGAAATTCGTAAAAAACTAGCTCTATTCTGTAATGTAGATTATGATTCGGTGATAGAAGCTATTGATAATCCGATCATTTATGAAGTTCCTCTGTTGATACGGAAAGAAAAACTAGATGAAAGGGTGCTAACCAAACTTCATCTTCCGCTTTTGCCTGAGCCTGATATGACTGAATGGGAAGTTTTCTTGCATAAACTTAAAAATCCTGTTAGCGAAGTAAATATAGGATTAGTAGGAAAATATGTAGCGCTGCCTGACGCTTATAAGTCTATCATCGAAGCATTTATTCATGCAGGTGCTAACCATGAATGTAAGGTAAATGTAAGGTTCATCTCAGCAGAGGAAGTAAAAGATGAAAAGGCAGCAGAATTATTAGCATCGCTCAATGGAGTCGTTATAACCCCTGGTTTTGGGGAGAGAGGTATCGAGGGTAAAATAAGCACTATCAAATATGCGAGAGAGAATGAACTTCCCTTTTTAGGTATCTGCTTAGGGATGCAGTGTGCGGTAGTTGAATTTGCTAGAAATGTTTTAAACTGGGAAACAGCAGCTTCTAGAGAATATGACGAAACGTCAGCTTATCAAGTTATTGATCTAATGGAGGCACAAAAGCGTATTGTAAAAAAAGGAGGTACGATGCGATTGGGGGCTTACGCCTGCAAACTTAAAAAAGGTACGAAGGCTTATGAAAGCTACGGAAGGGAATATATTTCAGAGCGGCATCGTCATAGGTATGAACTTAATAGCCAATATTTAGAAGATTTTGAAAAAGCAGGAATGATAGCTGCAGGGATTAATCCCGATACAGCGCTTGTAGAAATTATCGAATTAAAAGATCATCCTTGGTTTGTAGGAACGCAATTTCACCCTGAGCTAAAAAGCACTACCCTTCATCCACATCCGTTGTTTGTAAGTTTTATCAAAGCTGCTTTAGTTTGCAAGAAAAGAAAAAAAACACATGTTCCCTATTAATTAGGAGTTACGTGAAATCACTCAATAATTTAAATGTATATGGATAAAAATCAAGCTATAGGCCTCACACTGATCTCCTTACTTTTCATTACTTACTTTCAGTTCTTTGCGCCCAGGCCAGCTGTCAAGCCACCGCAGGTAAAGGAACAGCTTTCAACGCGTAATGAAGGGCAACCGCCAGCTAAAGCCTATGAGGCTGATACACCCGAAAGGGTAGCCGCATGGGCAGAGAAGTACGGAATCTTCGCAGGTGTTGTAAGCGGTAAAGAAAAAGAACTCGTCTTAGAAAATGAAGTAATGAAAGTAACGCTAACTTCTCAAGGAGGAAGGGTCAAAGAAGTGTTACTAAAAAACTATAAAACGCATGATCAGCAACCGCTCGTTTTATTGGATGAGCACAGTAGCAAGATGGGATTCGATTTTACGGCTAATAATATCAAGATTAATACCAATGAGCTATTTTTTGAAATCAATGATCATAATAAAAATGTAAGTGAGGGTGATGTAGCTCATGTAACTTTCACTTTGTCGATAGCTCCTGATAAGTATATCCAACAAACCTTTTCAATGCCAGGAAATCGTTATGAACTAGGTTATCAAGTCAAGGTAGTTGGCTTAGCGCCTTATTTAGATGAAAAAGTAGTCAACTTTGTATGGAACGATCGTGTGAAACGTGTAGAAAAGGACCTTAAAGAAAGTCGAAATAAGACAACCGTTAATTATTACCTCGCAAAAGGAAGTTTTGACTACCTCAATGAGTATTCAGATACTAAAGAAGAGAAAACATTACACGATCCTATCAAATGGGTGAGTGTAAAGCAAAAGTTTTTTACCGTAGGTATTATTGCAGAAACGCCCTTTAAAGGCGGGTATATCACAGCAGTACCTACCCTCCCAGACAGTACTAGCGTGAAACTGGCTACGATGCGCCTGGCCGTCCCTCTTGAAACCTTAGCGCAAGAACCAGGTAAGTTTACTTTTTATTTTGGACCCAACAACTACCAAATCTTGAAGAAAGTAACCGAGGGATTTTCTAACAATGTATCCCTGGGCTGGCCTATTATCAAATGGATTAATCAGTTTTTGATTATTCCTATCTTCAATTTTTTAGAAAAATATATTAGCAACTATGGGGTTATTATTTTCTTACTAGTGATCATTATCAAAATTTTATTAATGCCGCTTTCTTACAAGTCCTACATGGCCATGGCAGAAATGAAAGCCTTAAAACCTGCTCTTGATGAAATCAAAGCCAAACATAAAGATGACTTGCACAAAATACAGCTGGAACAAATGACCCTTTATCGAGAAATGGGTATCAGTCCGTTAAGCGGTTGTATACCAGTTTTACTACAAATTCCTATACTCTTAGCCATGTTTAATTTCTTTCCTAACTCTATTGAGTTAAGACAAGAGCCTTTCCTATGGGCAAAGGATTTATCAACCTATGATTCTATTTTAAATTTGCCTTACACTATTCCTTGGTATGGTAGTCATGTGAGTCTGTTTACTTTGCTGATGACTGCCTCTACCATACTTTACACGTGGTCAAATAATCAGGTCAGTGCTGCACAGGGACCTATGAAGACCATGTCTTACATTATGCCTATCATGTTTATGTTTGTGGTCAACACACTACCAGCAGGTTTAAGCTTTTACTACTTTGTTTCAAACTTAGTAACTTTTGGCCAACAGGCCTTGATTAAAAAATTTGTGGATGAAGCGAAGATTAATAAAAAACTAGAAGAAAATAGAAAGAAGAATAAGAACAAGAAAAAATCTAGGTTTCAACTTCGCCTCGAGCAAGCGATGAAAGCAGCGGAAGAGCGAAAAAGGAAATAAGCTACCCGTCACATGATCCTCTCCTTGTTTTGTATAGAGCATACAGGCAGCTACAACCATAACTTCCTGAGGATATCCTTGGGTAAATCTAACATTGCTTAACATGGATAGCACTATTGACTTGAAAAAGGAAGAGATCATATTTCACTACTTTACGCAATTATCTGAAAGCCAGCGAGGAAAGTTTAAAAAAATTAGTTCGCTTTATGCGTTTTGGAATACTAGCATTAACCTCATCTCTAGAAAAGATATGGATCAATTGTATCTTAGGCATGTTTTACACGCCTTGAGCATTGCTAAAATAATTTCTTTTAAAGCTGGTACAAAAATTCTAGATGTGGGTACAGGAGGAGGTTTCCCAGGTATTCCTTTAGCCATCATGTTTCCCATGGCTCAATTTCATTTAGTTGACTCGATCGGAAAAAAAATTAAAGCAGTTAAAAATATTGCTGAAGAATTAGCTTTAGACAATGTGTATACAAGCCAAATAAGAGCAGAAGAAATTAGTGATCAATACGACTTCATCTTAGGCAGGGCCGTTGCAGATTTACCTACTTTTTATCGTTGGATAAAAGATAACCTTAAAAAAGATTTTCAAAACGATCTTCCTAATGGTATACTTTACCTAAAAGGGGGTAATTTTCTAGGTGAACTAACAAGCATTCCACTGAAGTATTGTGTTTATCCTATAGGTGATTTTTTTAACGAACCATTTTTTGAGACTAAAAAGCTAGTCTATTTAGTCAGCCCTTCATAACGCTCGATGGTGCTATTTTTTTAGTTCTTAATTTCTAGGTCGTGTTGACATTATTATAAAGCCATACTAATATGGTTTCGATTGTGCCCCAAACAAGAAAACTATAGCTTATCATATTGTGTAGTACACTCAATGCATACTTTCTTACTATAGAATAGCACTTTA
>JAKSDE010000031.1 GCA_022360235.1 Cytophagales bacterium | reverse complement strand
GAAAAGTTCCACTGTCGCAGTGATGGAACACCAAAGTAACCCGGGAACAAACATAGTGCATGGGTAAAAATGATGAATAGAAATACAGATCTTTTTGCTGTTGCGGTATTTCCCCGATATTAACATTGGTAATCACTGCTACTTCAGGCGTAATAATGTTAGTAGCGTCTAACCTACCCCCCAGCCCTGCTTCTACTACTGCTATATCTACCTTTTCCTGGGCAAAAAAATCATAGGCCATTGCTATAGTTATTTCGAAATAGGAGGGCCGTACCTTTTTAAATAATTTTTGATGGCGTTCTATAAATTCAGCTACATACGCTTTACTAGTAGGAACCCCATTAACACGCATTCTTTCTGTAAGGCTTTTAAGGTGAGGCGAAGTGTTTAGTCCTGTTTTATAGCCTGCTGTTTGTAATACAGATGCTAAAGCATGTGTTGTACTTCCTTTACCGTTCGTGCCTGCTACATGGATCGACTTAAATCGATGTTGCGGGTGACCCAGTGCCTCACAAAGCAATGAAATTTTTCGTATATCTACTTCTCGATTCATTCTTTGACGGTACATGGATAAACAACTGTCAAGGTAGTCAATAGCGCTTTGAAAATCCAATTTTAGTTACGTTGAATGATTTGCTAAACGTTAATAACAAGTTATTTTTGGGCTAAGTAAATCGAACTAACCCCTAACGTTAGAGGTATACACTGCGGTGTTTTCCATTCCATCTGCTGAAGAATCGTAAGAAAGTCAGTTCCCTGTGGAAAAGCCTGTACCGAAGCTGGTAAATATGTATAGGCTGACCGATCTTTAGTCACCCACCTACCAATTATGGGAAGTATATAACGAAAATAAAAGTTATAGAGCATGTTAAATGGAAAAATTGTTGGTTTTGAGAGCTCTAAAATAAGCATTACGCCGTTACGTTGTAATACCCGTTGTATTTCTGCTAAACCTTTTTCGAGATTTTCAAAATTTCTTACCCCAAAAGCGATGATAGCTGCATCAAAAGTTTCATCCTTAAAAGGAAGTGCTTCTGCATCTCCCATGCACAGTTCAACTTTTTCTTCTACCCCTTTTTCTTTTAATTTTGCTCTTCCTTTATCCAACATCTTTTCAGCAATATCTACTCCAATAATTTTATCAGGATTTAACCGTAGGGCCTCAATGGCAAAGTCACCCGTACCCGTAGCCACATCAAGGATTAACTTAGGGCGTGTTTTTTTGAGTAGCGCAATAGCCTTTCTTCTCCATACGATGTCAATACCTAAGCTCAAGAAATGGTTCAAGAAATCATAATGATGGCTAATGTTGTTAAACATGTGCTTTACTTGTAGCTTTTTGCTACTTTTACGCTGTTTATAAGGAACTACTGCCATAGGGTTATCTTCTGATTAATAAACGCATTATTATTGTATAAATTAGGGAAGTTTGTAACAAAGCAAGCCATTACATGAAGTAAATCGATTCTTTTTACCCTATCACTACCTGGAGATGAAGCAACAAGCAGCCTCCTTTTTGCTAATCTAGCTAATTTTCTTATTATGAAGATCAAAGAAGCTATTTTTGTAGCTAGCAGTGTAGCTTATGAAAAATGTCCTAACAATGAAAAGCCAGCGTTTGCACTGATTGGTCGATCTAATGTCGGAAAATCTTCTCTAATCAACATGCTCTTAGATAGAAAAAACTTAGCTAAAACCTCCAATAAGCCAGGCAAAACCCAGTTAATTAACTATTTTTTAGTCAATAACCAGTGGTACTTGGTTGATTTACCAGGCTATGGGTGGGCACAAGTAAGTAAAGAGAAAAGAAAGCAATGGAAAAAGATGATTACTGATTATCTGCTATACAGAGAAAACTTACTATGCGTATTTGTATTAGTAGATGCAAGGCTTACACCACAAAAAATTGATATTGAATTCATTAATTGGTTGGGGAAAAATCAAGTCCCTTTTGTGATTATTTTAACAAAAGTCGACAAGCAGCCTCAACAGAAAACACAAGCCAATTTTGCTACTTTTAAAAAAGCATTACTAAATTACTGGGAAGAATTACCAAAATTTTTTGAAACCTCTTCGCGCGATAAAACTGGACGAGAAGAATTTTTAAATTATATTGAAAGTATAATCCACCAAAATAAAAGTTAAAAGTAAAGCTATTTCTATATTTACTGTCTCAAAATCTTAAAGCTATGACTGTTGATCTAAAGGATATTGCATCAATTTCAGAATATACAGGGCTTTTTAAAGTGATCAAGCCTGCACGTAATGGAATTATTGTTGAGCGTATTGATGCAGAGAAGAAACGCTCTATGAAGAGTACGCATAATAAGAAGGTGACTATGTTGGAAGAGTTGGGTGTTTACACGACGGAGAAGGAAAAAACAGTGCCTTTATCAAAAATCTTTGAAAATCTTTACAAAAAGTTTTCTAATGATTTAGGTATAAGTTCTAAAGACTCCCCTGAAAAGCTATATAGGTTTATTCAAGAGATTATTCCCAACTATGATAAAGACAATGTTTATCCCTCTGATATCAAGAAGCTAATCAACTGGTACAATATATTGATAAAATATAGGCCTGAACTTTTTAAATTAGAAGAGAAAGAAAAAGTGACACCCGTGAAGGAAGAAACAAATCAACCAGCTAAGTTAGTCGACCCTTCATAACGCGTGCGACGTGAAGTTGTACAAACAATTGTTCTGCTAGGACAGAACTCACTATGCTACTAGTGGTATCCTATCGATACATGCCAGACTGGTAACAGTCTGGTGTGAAGCGATCGATACAATGTACCCTGCTTCGGCACTATGAAATCGTGAGAGGCCATAGTACCTGCTAGCACTGTGCGGGTAAGGGGCGAGGATGAGTGGTAAGG
>JAKSDE010000032.1 GCA_022360235.1 Cytophagales bacterium | reverse complement strand
GGGTGGAAGCTGGATGTGCGGCTTGCAGTTGTGCACTGCTTGACTGACTGCTTGACTGACTGCTTGACTGACTGCTTGACTAACTGCTTGACTGACAGACCACTTCTTCTGTTCGCTGTGAAGCGAGCACCCGGATCAAACCGCGTGCTGCGCTGTGTGCTGCTGCTGCTTTGGCTGGCTAGTTCACTGCTGCTTCCAGGCGCTGTCAAGTGACCCTTTCAAACACGCGCCCGCCTAACACCCAGTTGCCAGGCCATGTGGTACCCGATTGGCTTGTGCTCAACCACCACGGACGTAGCTATGTACAGTGGCATCTCGGAAATCGCGATCTCGGAAGCCGCAAGATCTCCGAAATGGCGATGGCGGAGCAGTGGCAAGGTGGTACAGGATGCGCCCGATTATGTGTGGAAAATCGCGAAAAATCGCGAAGAATCGCGATCCCGGAAAATATCCGGCATCGCGACGCGAGAGCAGAGCAGTGGCCAGGCTTCCCCGAAGCGGGAGACTCCAACTTCAGCTACCCACTCGTGTTCCAACACTGCAGGGCTGGAGCCCCATGCACGTGGCAGCTAAGGAGAACGACTTCGACCTGGCGCGCTCGCTGCTCAGCGCTGGCCACAATCCATATGAACGCACAACTGCCGAGGTGAAGAAGAAGAAGCGTTCTGGTATGCTGGCGGGCAAGCAGCGCTTCCCCATCAACAGCACTGCTGTCGAGGTGGCTAAGTTGGCGGGCCACCTCGACATGCTGCAGCTGCTCACTAGCTCGGTAAGGGGAGGAAAGTGGGACGGCGGGTGTTGGAACCAAACTGCCTGGATGGATTGCTGGGTGGATCTATGGTTGAGATTTTACTGCTGCACTGGAGTGGACGGTATGCACGTGCACTGAGTTGCATCAGTCTATTGTCGGTAGTGTTTGGTAGTAGCAGCTGCAGAGCGACATAGCTAGATGGCGTAGCTACATACCCTTCCGGGGACCCAAGGGCTGCAACTGTGGTCAGCGACAGCTGTTGCCCACAGTAGTTAGCAGCACTGGTTGCCGACAGTAGTTTGCCACAATAGTTCCCGAAAGTAGCTAGCAGCAGCTAGCATCAACGGTACACAGCAACAGTTTAACATTAACTGCAGCAAAAGCAGATGGGAGGGAGCTTGTCGTCGTGTGGCATCGTACATTCATACATTCGGTAACAAACCACATCGGCCCACCCGCCCCCGTCCCGGCCCCATTGCATCCCGCTCCCAACCTCCCTCCCCCTCCCGCACCCGCGGCAGGCCCCCCCCCCGCCCCCCGTCTCCCAAGCATACATCATCGGTTCTTAGCATGGCCAATTTGGCGCTCCGCCCGGCTACGCCACTT
>JAKSDE010000033.1 GCA_022360235.1 Cytophagales bacterium | reverse complement strand
TGCACCAACAGCGAATGCAATCAAATTCAATAAACTCGCGACCGCGACCAGCACGTTTGCGTAGATTCGTTCCCAACTAGCATACGCTTGGCGCACATCCCCCTGTGAACCCACGCCACAACTCCCCTTCCTACTAGTAAAAGACGTCAAGAACGCCAGTTAGCCACAGCAGCAGCAAGCAGTGATCGGCGCATCAAATGCCCAATCGAGTATGCACACCATGCATGCACCTTCTCCCGTCCAAGATCCCAGTAACTTGACGAAGGCCTGACGAGAAAATTTCGTTGAAACATCCAAATTTGGGCGTCTAGGCCCCGGGATCTCCCGATCCGTTTGGCATTGCTCACGTCAGCGTCGCAGGTTCCAATCCCAATGCTTGGCTTATCGCTGTCGTAGACTTGTCCAACGTTTCCGCGCACACTGCGAGCGCCATCCCGATGCGACATCCGGGGCTTCCCGCCGGCGCCACGTGCCAGAGGCGCGCGCGTGTGGCTTCCGCGGTTCGCAGCACTATCACAGAAAATCACACCACAGTACACGCGGCATCGCGGCACGCGCGTTCGCAACACGTGAACCAGCGCGCGGTCAGACGGGATTCGAAGTTCGAACGCAAGCGCCGGAAGCTTCGGATTTCCATTGGATCGACAGCAACCGTGTGTATTAAGCGGCTCTCGCATCCGTCTGTCCGTCGCTCGCATTTGTTTTTGGCGTGGGGTTGTGGAACAATTTTTTCTGATTATTGAGGAGTTCCTCGACGAAAACATTACCTTCTTGTTCGTAGTCATGGAACCTGTCGCCCGGCGCGAAGCCTGACTTGGGGTCGACCTTGTAGCCCAGGTCATCCGATGGGTCGTAGGCGCCAGGACCTAAAACCAGAAAGCAGCATCCACCGAGTCTAAATGCCTGAAAAGACCTCCAATAGCCAAGGCATCCACACGCAAAGGCAGCGCAGCGCTGCTCTTAACACAATTTTTTCTCACGGCCATCCCATCAATGGGGAAGTCCCCACCTGGCGTCCCAAATTTGGACTCTTTGAATCGCTCCCCCCCTTTGCCAAACGACGTCATCGCGGGATCACGCCAACTCAGGCGTAACCGCCCACGGAACTATTTATTTGAACCCCGTTTCTTTCGGGATCGGGCGGAGGCCCCCGCCGCGGCACGCGATCTTGTCGGAAACCAAAACCAG
>JAKSDE010000347.1 GCA_022360235.1 Cytophagales bacterium | reverse complement strand
GATGGTCTACTCCATAATTGACTATCGCAGTCAAACCTTCTTTGAGAAGGCCTTTGCCAAAGGCAAGACCCACCTGTTTTTTGGCAGCTTCAAGGCCTTTTATCCCTAGCTCGCTACCAAGGCTACCCAGGTTTCTGACGGTTCTACCGACCTCTTTAACTCCTTGTTTGATGCTTTCCCCGATCGTTTTAATCCCTTTTTTGACTAAGTCCCAACCGGCTGATACAATGCATATCGCAAGGCGGATGGCTTTCTGCAGCTTCCACTCTTCCCAACTAAATTTACCGCCAAAGGCTGATTTGACAGCAGTGATGATATCTGATACCCCTTCTTTGATAAGACCAGTACCGAACGTACCTGCTGTACAGGCTGTGATCAGGACCCCGGCTGCTACTTGGACAACGCCAAGCACTGCCACAACCCAAGCTTGCCACCAAGGCCGTTTGGGGGGCCTTTCAGTAAGCGTAAACAGGTGCGACAAACCATTCACACGGGATTCATCGATCGCTGGCTGGTGATCTCGTTCTGCATCATGAAAGACTGCTTCTAAGCTTTTGTCGCTTAATTCTACCCCCCGGCCATTGTGCTGGGCCCCGTTGATTACCTGGATAGCTGCCTCTATATGATTCTCTTGTTGGGTAAGTATATCAAGTTGGTGTTGCACGTGCTCAGACAGGAGGGCCCCCTCCCCTGTTTGACTGACCAAAGCATGAAAACTCAATAGGGTGGGTTTATAAAATGTTTCGAGTAAGTCTTTGGCGGCTTGCAATTCACGTTTGGCTATTTCTTGGTTACCTTTATCGTCGCCCAGGAGCAAGGCACGCGCTTTGTTGTAGTGGGCATTGACACTGAAGTCCGAATCACGGGCAATGGCCTTATCATACCATCTGACCGCTGCTGTATAGTCCCCTTTCGCTACGCATTCATTGCCTTTTTGTATGTAGAAATAGGGGTTCTGTACTAATTGGTCAGATTGGGCATCCGATATAATATCGGTAGCGAAGGCTTTAAACTGTGCCAGCACGGCTTGCTCGTCCTCTAGGGTTTGTTCACGTAACACTTTTGCGAGCCAAAAGCCCCAGCGCTCTTCTGCGGCTGCCTTTTCATGACGCCCCAACTTCTCCCCTTTGGGCATAAAAGGGTTTATGGCACGAAAATACTCCAGCACCTCACTAGATACTTCACCTTGCCAGGCCTGACAAAATTGGTCAACCACATCGGCTTTATACTGTGGTAGAAAGTCTTCTTTTTTTACTTTTTGGGGAATGACACTATCTCTAATAGCCTTCTCTAGGGTGGGTCTAGCCTTGGCGCGCTCTGCTTCTGAAGAATCCTTCCAGTAAGTCTCCAGGACATTATCGAGCATTTTTTGACTCTCAGCAGCCAAATGCGCTTTGAATGCAGCCGATACCCGATCAGCTGCCAAGGCTTCTTGGACATGCGCCTCCCAGGCTTTTTCTAGGCGTTCGATTTCTTGTATTTTTTCACATTTATGCATCTGAGGGGGGAGATACGCTACTAGATCGGAAAATTGATTGAACAAACGATCTTGAAACAGGATCTTGGTGACATCTTTTTTGGCGCTTGTGATCTCAGCAGCCTCCTTGGCATCACGAAGGGCTTTGAGCGCTGTGATGCTGCTACTGGAGGGATCGTGAAGCACCAACTGGGCACTTCCTCGCCTACCCTGACGGGCAGTTCGGCCGGCATTCTGTAATTCAACCCGGTAATTCTTGGGCAAAAAAGTAAGGCACACATGCATCCCCCCATTCTGTTCTACCCAATCCGTGGGGGTCAGGTCGGTGCCACGACCCGCTATATTCGTCGCAATGATCACTTGACGCGCACCTACAATGGTTTTTGTAAAGGGCTCCTGACCGGTGTAGGTAAATATTTTATCTGGGCCAAGGACACGATCAGCTTCATATTGCTCCTGCAACTGTTGGGACAGATGCTTGACTTGATTGATGTGTTGGCAGATCACCAACACAGCGCGGTCGTTCCTGGCTTTGCTCAGCACAGTCTCACAAATGGCTTGGTACCACCCTTCTTTGGTGGGAACCACAAGGGCAGGGAGTTCTTTGCAGAAATAGGGTGATCTTTCATTCCCGACAATCACGCTATGCTTATAAGGAGGGATGAAAACAAGGTCGGTGCCATACATCTCTTTGAAGAAAGATTGTGTGGTGGGGTTACCTAAAGTGCCAGTTAAACCATAAATAGAAGAACCATACCTTTTGAAAAAACCAACGCTCGATAGGTAGTTCGTAGAAACACGCTCAGGCGTGATTTTGAGACCTTCTTTGATTTGTAAAAATTGCGCTAGACCATCACTCCATACCATGTTGTTTTGCAATACGCCTGTATTAGCATAGTCAATGGGCACAATTTCACCCTCTTGGACATCGTAATGCACTTCTTTTTGATAGAGGAATTGGGCATGTAGAGCGCTTTGAATCCAATAGGGAATTTGTTGAAGGGCAAATTCACGAAGATGGTTGGGGATTTCTAGTATGGGGTATTTTTGACCCCAGGCTTCTTGCGATTGATGAGCGAGTTGCTTGCATTCTTCTTCTTTTTGGCGTTTTGCTTCTGCTTTTTGGCCTCTTTCTTCTTCTTTTTGGCGTTTTTCCTCTTCCTTTTGGCGTTTTTTCCTCTCTTCTCTTGTAGCAATAAAGGGTGATTTGTATGTTTCTTGGCTCAGATTCGCTATTTCTGGGCACAGCCCAAAAATAGAGTGTGCTCTTTTGTATTTTTCTTGGCGTTTTTTCGCTATTTCTTGGCTCAGATCCGCTATTTCTTGATCCAGATCTGCTATTTCTTGGTCTAGATTCGCTATTTCTTGGTCCAGATTCCCTATTTCTTGGCTTAGCTTTGAAAGGCGCGCGTTGAATGTTCTGTACTTTTGCCATGCTGCTCGCTCTTCAGGGCTAAGCTTTCTAAGAAGATTTTCTAAGTGTTCTTGCGTCTTGGCTTTGATGAAGGATTCCTTATCGTCAACGGGTAGTAAACAGTCGCATAGATCGTTGTCCGAAAACAAGGTGATCTTTTCGCCATCTACTTGAAAATCTTCGGTCACACAAAAAGTTTGACCTTCTTTCTCTATCAGGTGTCGCGCCATGGTGTTCACCTGACTCCAAACAGTGGCTAAAACGATCTCTAGGTGATTCATCGCTGGCATCTGGCTAGCAAGAAGTATTCTATAAGCGCGTTTATCAAACAACATATCGTCTACCTCATCGACAAGGACTACCCCAAAACCACGATCACCTCTGAAGTTTTCCCCTGAAAACTCATCCCTTAAGATATCTCCCTGAAATTCACCTGCGGTGCCATATACAATAGCTCTTTGGTATACATTTCGTTTTGCGAAGTAGTTACTGTTTTCGCCTACTGTCAGATCGAACAGCGCGAAAAAATCGGTCTGCTTTTTTACTTCAGGAATAGATAACTCGGTAGAACTCGTCACCACGTCTACCTTCTTGCCTTGTAAGGCGTGGATGGCCGCCAACATGGCGACAATGGCCGACTTCCCTTCTCCGGTATTGACTTGCGCTAGGCGCCCTGTGTGGCTGGTAGGATTCAGCAGGCTTAAGACCGCCAATAGCTGCGTCGCCCGGGGGGAAAAACCGTTGTGCAACTCCACCGCACGCTTGATCACTGCCACCATCTCCTGTTGTGTTACCGGTGGGGTGGTAGGGTTTTCAGCTTGCTCTTTGACGCATGTAGCCCATCTTTTAATGTCTGCCTTTTCCCAGTGACTAATGGGTTTAGCTGCTGATTCTAGTACCTCAGAAGCTGATTCCGGTACTTTAGAAACCAATTTCAATACCTTAGAGGGGGTGTTATAAGCAGCCATCACCGCTTGATAACTTCTCTGGAGGGCCTTGCTGTCACTGGCAAAAAAGGCTTCTGGAGATTTTGTGGCGATCCATTCTACGATCTCCTCTACACTGCGTTGGTGGGAAGACTGAAAAGTATTCGAAATCGCCAGCTGGTGTATCTCCTCTATCCAGTCTTCTGAGGGGTATTCTTTGAATACCTTAAAGGCTCGGGTACATGCTGCTTCCTCTAGCCTGTACTCACAAAGTATGTCCAAGGCTTCCTTCAACTGCTGCGCGCAACTAGCAGTAGGAGGGCCTCTCGCTTTTTTTCGCAGCAGGGCTTCTAACAAGGCGTCTAGCGATTCATAGGAGCAGGGATATCTTAGGAGTGCAGCGAGTTGCTGTTGAATGGGGGGAACATGGTCGGGGAAAAGCTTCTCTAATTTAGTCGTTAATAAAAAACAGGCGATGGAATGTGTCCATTCTTTCACAACGCTGGCGCCTTGATAAAGTGGTTCGCTCTGGAAGGCGGTTAGCAGCGCTGTTTTTGGAATCGTAGGGTTGGCTACCCAGGTCAAAAAGTTTTTGATGGTACTGAAGTCCTTTTCAGCTTCCATCCCTGCTAAAAAATGCGTGATGAGCTCAGCGTTCCAAGCTAAATGCGCTATAGCGTTGCTTAGCTGGCTGAGTTCGATAGCTGAAAAAGTGTGGGTTAAAGCTTGTAAGCGAGGCTGTAGCCAAGCTGACTTTAATGCAGGCAACCACGCATGATCCTGGCTGTGTAGTAGGTTGAGGGCTTTCTTACTGTCTGCAGGCAAAAATTCAAGCACTTCACAAATAGCAAGCAGGTCAAGCGAGTGGGTGTGTTGCTTCTCTTTTAAAGCCCAAAGTAGCTTTTCTACTTCGGGATCCTCATAAGTCCGGGACACTGCCTGCCACTGTTCTTGAAACTCGAGTACTCCCTCATTCCCATTGGCCAGGGCACCCTGGGTGATATCAAGCACCAAAGATTCTTTGATCCAATCCGCGACGTCACAGTTTTGTAGAATAACTGGATAAAACGAACCTCCGTTTTCAAAATACTGCACTACAGCATGTTGTAGCGAACTTGCTGCTTTGGGTAATTTCGTCTTTAAAATGGGGCCAATGGTTTGTCTGAATTTTTGTCTATCTGGTAGCGGTAGTTTTTTCGGATAGTCGCATAAGAAACGGGCAGTGATAGACTGCAGTTCTTCTTCTAATTCTTGTTGCCATACACGATCTGCTTCTATCTCGAGCGCTTGGGCTATTTTTTCCAAACTTTCCAAAGAAGACTTTACCTCTTCCAAAGAAGGCTCTATCTCTCGCAAAGAAAACTTTATCTCTCGCAAAGAAGACTTTATCCCACGCAAAGAAGACGCTATCCCTTCCAAACTTTCCAAAGAAGGCTTGCTCATTTCCAAAGAAGACGCTATTCCTTCCAAACTTTCCAAACAAGGCGCTATCCTTAGCAAAGAAGAATGTATCTCTCTCAAAGAAGGCTCTTTTGTTCGCAAAGAAAACCTTATCTTTCGCAACCTTTCTGAAGAAGACTTTATCATTTCCAAAGAAGACGCTACCCCTCCCAAGTTTTCCAAAAAAGACTCTATCTCTTCCCAGTTTTCGAAAGAAGAATTTATCTCTTCCAAAGAAGACGCTACCCCTTCCAAACTTTCCAAATAAGACGCTATCCTCGGAAAAGAAGAATTTATTCTTAGCAAAGAAGAATTGATCTCTTTCAAAGAAGAATCGATCTCTTCCGGAGAAGAATTTGCCTCTTGCAAAGAGAACTTTATATTATAAGAAGGACCCTTTATCTCTTCCGAAGAAGAATTTATTATTGACAAAGAAGACTTTATCATTGGCAAAGAAGACTTTATATTTACCAAGGAAGGATTTATCTCTGCCAAAGAATACTTTATATTTACCAAAGAAGGATATATATATTTTAAAAAAAGTTTCATATCGTCTAAAGGAGACTTGCACATTTCCAAAAAAGACTTTAGCTCTTCCAACAAAGCCTTTTCCCTAGCAGTAGCTCTAATGTCGTGAACGAGTTTTTGCTGGGTTTCCCTCAAACCCCTTAGCGTCCCTTCCTTTTCCTTCCTTCT
>JAKSDE010000034.1 GCA_022360235.1 Cytophagales bacterium | reverse complement strand
CTTAACATTGACAAACCTAAAACCAAGACGACAGGCCTCTGGCGCAGGGGCCGCGCTTAACAGCAGGGCAGACCTCACCCAGTTTACTTTGGACAGCAACCGATGGACAGATTCCCGTCAACAGTTAAGCTTGTCGCTGCCACCTTAAAAGAGTCCACAATCATAGACAGGGTTTTCCTGCATACACCAAGCAGAGTAAATCAGCATACAGTTGTTTCGCAGCACTCCTTTGGCAGCGAAATCTGCGCCGATCTTCCCGAACCTGCGATTGTCTAGGCAATGCTACAACTGTAAGTGCTCTGACGGACAGTTTCTCCTGCGACTAGCACCAGCTGCGACTATCCTAAAACTACTGTATTGCTACCAATTCTGATCATGTGCACTACACAATGATAAATATATAATACAAATCGAACTACCTATCATGTCCCTCACACCCACCGCGTTATGCCTCAGACGAACGTAAGGCACAATGCGGCACCCTAGCCTACCCGTATGGCTGTTTCAGCTCAACTAGCATAAACCAACGAAGTTAAGGTTGCAAGCCTCATGCAACCAGCCACTGGGTTTGGCCTGTACAGGTACATGTGGCATCATCTCTAGAGCAACATCCAGTAGATGTAGCCCCTCCTTTGGGTACACCAAACCCTAACGTTCGAGCCCAGCTACAACTAATCCTGGAATTCTCTCGGATATTTCAAGCGTTGACGACATGGCGCCAGCTCCTTGCGCACCGGCGCAGGCGGGCACAGGCATGCTGCTTAGCGAAGTAGCACCATGGACGAACGCACCCACATCGCAAGAGCATGGCTGCAACACGAGCGTCATTCTGCGAAACCCACCTTGAAGCTATAGCGCGGGATCTCTGTCCAGCCAATACCATGCCCTCCCATCTTCTCCTCTGGTCTCTGGTACATAAAAAAGCCTTGGTTGTCAGGAAGCTCGGAAAGTCCTGCAAACCAAGTAGCGTGCCTAGGGTGCACTGCTCAGCCATCAAGATGCCCATACTGTGTTTCACACTGGCGAGACAGCTTGCGTGCGTAGCAAACTTTTCCAACTCCGCCTGTGCACCAGCAGTTAGTAACCCAAGATGTGTTGTGCCTGACAGCACAGAGAGCGTGCTGTAACATGTTGGTCGCGGCATTCAATTGTGAATCCTGCGTCCATAACAAAAGACAAAACT
>JAKSDE010000035.1 GCA_022360235.1 Cytophagales bacterium | reverse complement strand
TATGCGCCTAACCACCAGTACTCACTGTGAGCTTTTATAGATAGCTGATAGCAGCAAACTTACCGCAGCAGTTTGCACGTTACCTCCAAGAACCCACAGACTGCCTCCTGAAACGAGGCATGTTGCTCCATCACTGCCAACGGAGAACGGTAAATCTGATAGTCGCTCCCAAACGTCACTGCCACCCTGCATGGCAACCAACAGGGGTTAGTCAAGCTGAGCAACTCCGTTGGCTGCAGTCTACTCCAGCTACGTAACTGTCTACACAAGGCAGAGGCCCACGACAGGTTTTGCCTAGGACTCTGCGTATGAACTCTCGTTCTTTAGGCACGAGTGCTACGTAAGTTACCGACAACTATCATGGCCACAAACGAAGTCTGGCTCTGACGGAGTTTTCCTGAGAACCGAAATGCTGGACTATGAAAACAAACATACAGGGCCTTTGGGCAAACCGTTGCACTTTTGTTCAGCCAAGTCTGCTGTGAAAAGCCGCATCTGCGTAAGGCTAGGCTGAACCACAAACTAATGTGCACTTTCTGGCAGCTAATGTCTTCTACTAGTATCTCGATCCTGCGACTATCATCAGCTATGATTGTCCCGATATATTGCACTGACGTGAAGAAACTGCGCAATAGGAAGATTGTTGACGGGCAACCCACGAAGTTAACCAGCGGATGGTGGAAACCGTAGGTTGCTCGCGCGTGGAGAACCCTTTCTCTATTTCAAATTCGTAGATCGGCTGCTGTACGTGGTGCCATAGGAAGAAATACTGCAGGTAAAGCCCCGTCGGTGTTCTTGGCGGCGCACAATACATTCTCAAGAGCCGTCTCAATGGTCAGGAGACAACAAAGAGTGCCACCGATGTTCTCTAGTAGAAACTCACCGATGTGGCCTGCGCCATTGCCTCACTCAGTAGGCATAGTAATGTCACAAGCTAGGCAAGTAGCACGGACTGCGTTGGCAAAGAGCCTCGTGCTTTTCCAGCACTTCGCCATGGTCTTTGGTAGTAAAATGCTGTACTGACATGGCAAGGTTCTATCGTTAAAGAAGCTGAATTAGAAGAGCAGCATATGGTGCCACATCATGGACTACAGTCGCACTTAGCTAATCTAAAAGCATGCTGGTCAACCAAACACGCATATCTACCAACCATG
>JAKSDE010000117.1 GCA_022360235.1 Cytophagales bacterium | reverse complement strand
TAGATGGAAACACGCTGTGGTTGCCTCCAGACCACAGATCATCCGGCGCAACATAGGGAAGCAGTCCGAGCTAAGCGAACCAGAAAGACGAACCAAACTCCTGAGCTGAGACAGAAAAGGGAGGCAGGGGGAAGCTGAGAATAGGTTGAATGCAAAGCTACTATAGCAATTGTTTTTGTGACATGCGCATTAATTTTTTATAATACAAAGATTCTTCGTAGTTTTGGGGAACTACGAAGCTCAACATAATCATGAAAACCTCGCTTTCCCATCTACCGCAAGAAAAGCAAGACCAGCTCGCCTTTGTGAAGAAGGTCATTCTTGAACATATCGAAGCCACAGAGATGATTATTCTATTCGGTAGCCATAGTACCGGCAAATGGGTCGAGGACAGATATGTCGAAGATGGCATCACCTATGAATACATCAGCGATTTTGATATTCTGGTGGTGACTACCAACGCCAAAGCTACCAGGCTCCACGGGAAGTGGGACAAAGTAAAAGCTATTATAGCACGTAACCCAGGGATCACAAGGACGAAAATCATTAGCCATAGCATAGGCTTTCTCAATGAACATATCAGAGAAAATTACTACTTTTTTGCGGACATCTTCCGAGAAGGGACCATACTTTATGATAGGGGAAACTTTGTGCTCGCCTCGCCTCAACCCCTTAGTTCTAAAAAACGCAAACAAAAAGCCCAAGACTACTTTGAGGATTGGTTTGAAAAAGCTAATGATGCTTTAGTAGGATTTAGTTTTTATTTAAAAGAACAAAAATACAATTGGGCAGCCTTTTTACTACACCAAGCCACTGAGTGCTATTATATAACTTTCCTGCTTGTGTTTACCGCCTACAGGCCTAAGCTCCATGATATTGAAGAGTTAGGGGATCAAGCTAGTTAAATAAACGGAGAGATGCGCACTGTATTTCCTCAATCCACGGAAGAAGAAAAACGCCTTTTTACGCTTCTTCAGAAAGCCTATGTGGATGCTCGTTATAAAAAAAGTTATATAATTACCAAAGAGAAACTAGAATATTTGGCTGGGCGGGTAAAGGTATTAGGAGCCCTTATAGAAAAGCTGTGTAAAGCGCAAATAGAGGCATTTTAAGCCTTCTATTTGAGTGCGTTAATTTGTTTTAAGCTCAAGCCTGTAACCTCTGAAATCGTGTCCACACTAAGGTTCTTTGATAACATACTTTTGGCTATTTCAATGTTACGTAGTTCTCTACCTTTTTCTTTTCCAATC